>JBFMCL010000002.1 GCA_040754395.1 Nitrospirota bacterium
TTCCCTTTTGGCGTTTGAACTCATAATGCAGTCCCTTTCTATGCATGTTTTTTCGGTAACATGCATTATGAGTCAACGATGTCTCCCTAGTCTTTACTTCGGTAACATTTTTTGTGATGCAATTCGTACCTCTGCGCATTCATTGACTAAAATGAAAGACTGCTTTATAGTGTATGATGCGATGATACAGAGCATGACAGGATTTGGAAGTGCATCAAATGATGATTTTACGGTCGAAATCCGTTCGGTAAACCACCGTTTCATCGATATCGGGATGAAAATGCCCGCATACATGACCCAGCATGAAATTCCCCTCAGGAACATTCTGAAAAAACGGTTTGATCGGGGGAGATTTGAGGTATCCATTTCGCTGAACAGCACAAAAACCGGCCACCTGAAGCTGAACGCACATCTGGCAAAAAGCATTTATTCCGCCCTGCAAAACCTGCAAAAGGAACTCTCGATCCCCGGGGAAGTGACCATAGAAACACTCTCCGGCTACCGTGAGATACTGGCTGAGGAAGAATCCTCATACGATATCAATGCATTGCTGGGAGTATTTCAGAAAGCGGTCGGCTCGCTTGAGGAGATGAGGCAGCGCGAAGGCGCGTTTCTTCTTGAAGACATCAGCAGAAGAATTGCAATGCTGAAAGATCTCACGCATAAAATAAAGCTTTTGTCGCCTGAGGAGGTTGTACGGTGGAGGGAGAAATTTACGGAAAGACTGCGGTTGATAGTCGACGCCGGGACGCTGGATAACAGCAGAATTCTCCAGGAAGCTGCAATCATGGCAGAAAAACTGGATATCTCTGAAGAAATCAGCAGGATAGAAAGCCATCTGCAGCAGTTTCTCGCAATCCTTGCAAACGGCGCTGTCATGGGTAAGAAACTTGATTTTCTTCTTCAGGAACTCAACAGGGAAACCAATACATTATCCTACAAGACTGGTGACTATGCCATCGCAAACCTCGTGGTCGAGATGAAGACGGAAATAGAAAAAATCCGCGAGCAGGTTCAGAACATCCAGTGAAACCTGTCATAAATACAGGAGACGGACGCTGCACAGTCCGGAATATAAACAGATACAATCATGTTTCGGGATAAGGTATGATTACACGCTGCATTTTTCGGACGATTATCATCAATGAAATCAGCCGTTAACAAAGCTTATGGTAAGGGGGAAAAATGAAAAAAGGCGATTTGAGCCCGATCCTTGTAAACATTGGATTTGGCAATGTTGTAGCTGCTGCAAAGGTTGTCGCCATAGTTACACCTGGATCAGCTCCCATGAAGAGGCTCAGGGAAGAAGCAAAAAAGGCAGGAAAACTGATCGATGCGACTGAAGGGAGGCGTACCCGCTCTATCATTGTAACCGACAGCAACCATATTATTCTTTCGGCCATCCAGGCTGAGACAATTACCCAGAGATTCTTTGAAGGAAAGGAAACCCTTGCCCCTGAAGAGGAATAGGGGCACCCTGTTCATCGTGTCCGCACCTTCGGGCGCAGGGAAAACAACGCTCTGCAGGGAACTTGTCTCTTCCGTCCCGAACCTGCAGTTTTCTGTTTCTTATACCACAAGACCGCCGAGGCCCGGAGAAGTCAACGACAGGGACTATACCTTTGTCAGTGAGAAGGATTTCCGGTCAATGGTTTCAGGGGGAGAGTTTATCGAATGGGCAGAAGTTCATGGCGCCCTGTACGGAACCTCAGAGAGACGTCTGGAAGAAATCCTTGTTTCAGGGATCGATGTCATTCTTGATATCGACACTCAGGGCGCAATGCAGATAAGGGAGAAATATGCCGAAGGCACATATATTTTCATCCTGCCGCCGTCTCTTGAGGTCCTCAAAAAAAGACTCCAAGCACGGATGACAGATTCGAGGGATGAGATAGACAAGAGACTGCGGAGGGCTGTCGGTGAAATAAAGACATACCCCCGTTATGATTATGTTATAATTAACGATAATCTTCAGGATGCACTGAAGGAATTCACTGCGATAGTCATTTCGCAGAAAGTCAGAACCGAAAAGATTGACCCCCTCTGGATAGAGGAGAGGTTTTTACAACAGGAGGTAAAATAAGGATGGATATTATTTCTCTGCCGATCGATTATGACCACGATAAAATAGACGGGAGATTCAGGATTATTGCGATCGCATCACAGAGGGCAAAGGAACTCGCTGTCGGAGCCGACCCAAGGGTGACCACCAAATCAAAGAAGGTATCAACCATTGCGCTTGAAGAGACCATCGACAATACCATCGAATTCCTGATCGGCGAAGAGGCCAAAAAGGCAAAAGAAGAGTCCAAGAGATTCGACTACAGGAAACTTCTCGAAGAGAAGAAGAAAGAAATCACCGGGGAAGACCTGACCGAATTCGAGAAGGATCTCAAGGTATATCTCCACGAAAAGGAAACCTTGGACAAGAGAGCGCTCGAAGGCCTTTTCAGCGAAAAACGAGAGGAAGGTGCTGAAGAATAAATCAGTTCTTCTGGGAATTACAGGGGGGGTCGCCGCTTACAAGGCTATTGACGTAATTCGCCGACTGAGGGAAGAAGGTTCTTCGGTCACCGTGATCATGACCGGGGCCGCAAAGAATTTTGTCACGCCGCTCTCGCTCGAAGTAGCCTCGCAGAACAGAGTATACGCAGACCTTTACAGCAGTCCCATGGCACATATCACGCTGCCTGCACAGGCCGACATCATGCTTGTGGCTCCCGCAACCGCAAATATCATCGGAAAATTCGCCAATGGCATTGCCGATGACCTTCTGAGCACCATTTTTCTTGCGTACCGCGGCATTACTGTCATTGCTCCGTCAATGAACTGGCGGATGTACGAGAACCCCGTGTTGCAAAAGAATCTCAGTGCTCTCGTATCCCATGGCGCAATTCAGGTTGGACCGGAAAAAGGCGGACTTGCGTGCGGTGAAGAAGGCATGGGAAGGATGGCTGAGGTATCTGACATAATCGAGGCGGTTCAGATCGCACTCACACCAAAGGATCTTGAGAAGGAAAGGATCCTCGTTACCGCGGGTCCTACAAGGGAATACCTCGACCCTGTGAGGTTTCTGTCGAACAGGTCATCAGGAAAGATGGGATATGCCATCGCAAAAGCCGCGCTCAGGAGGGGAGCAGAAGTCGCCCTGATAAGCGGACACTCTTCCCTGCATCGTCCCCGGGGGATGAAATTCATTTCAGTAGATACTTCTGAGGATATGTTAAACGCCGTCCAAAGTGAACTCCCCTCCGCTACCGTACTGGTAATGTCCGCTGCGGTTGCCGATTATTCGCCAGCGGAATATGTGAAGAACAAGATCGGAAAAACCAAGGAGATTCTTCTGAGGCTCAGGCAAACACCCGACATCGTCTCTTCGGCCGGCATAGAAAAAAACCGTCCGTTCATCATAGGATTTGCTGCCGAAACAGGATGGAAGATCGAAAATGCGCGCAGGAAACTGAAGGGGAAAAACATGGATATGGTCGTCCTGAACGATGTGACTGAGGAAGGCTCAGGGTTTGATGTTGATACCAACAGGGTGGCAATTATCGACAGAGAACAGGAAACAGAACTGCCGCTTTTGAGCAAAATTTCTGTTGCAAATGTGATACTGGACAGAATGATCTCACTCAAGGCTTGACTTTTTTCTCTTTTTTGTTAAAAATTTGGTCATATCATGGCGATTGAAGACATCGAAAGACTCAAGGAAAAAGTAGAAAAGGACCCCAACTCAAAACTCTTCGTGCCTCTTGCCGAAGAGTACAAAAAAGCAGGGATGACCGACGAAGCCATCGATGTACTCATCCGTGGCCTCGAGAGACAGCCTGAATACCTGAGTGCGCGTGTTTCCCTCGGCAAAATATATATCGAAAAAGGCATGCTTAATGAAGCAAAGGGGGAATTTGAGAAGGTGACTTTAACAATCCCCGATAACCTTTTTGCGCACAAGAAACTCGCGGAAATTTACAGAGACCTTGGAGACAGGGAACGGGCAGGAAAAGCTTTCAGGACAGTGCTGAAACTCAACCCCATGGATGAATGGGCGGAAACCGGTCTTTCAGAAATGGAAAGCCCCCCCGTAATACAGGCATATGAACCGCACGCTGAAACTGCAGAAAGCCTGGAGATTCCCGCTGAAGAGACGCCTTTCGAGATCCCTGTCAGCATGAATGATCTTGAAGCAACCGAACATATCCCGGAAGAGATTCCCGGAGTTTCCCCTGAAGCAGAACAGGTCGCAGCGCATGCGGAGGAAGAATTTCCTGAAATCCCCGTGTCCGAAAAAGACACGGAAATACTGCCCGAAACACCGGACTCTTTGACTGAAACGGGTGAAGAGAGGGAATCCCGCCCGGCGTCTGCACTGAGTGAAGAGGACAGAAACCTCTGGAAGGCACATATGGAAGCGGTCGAACACATTGAAGAGGATGCCGAACCTTTCGAAATACCTCTGCCGGAAAAAGAAATTGAATCATGGGAAACGCCGCCTGCAATGGCCGAGGAGGCGACAGAGACAGCCACAGAGATTTCTCCGGAAGCAGAGGAAGTGTCTGAGATTGAATCCCTGTCTTTTGAGGATATCCTGAACGAACCCGGTATGCTTGAGGAAGAGAAAGAGACTGCGCCTATGCAGACAGAAGATGAAACGCCCGCGCTGCTCGAAAAGGCAGACACGCATATCCTCGGAGGGAATTATGCAGAGGCACTGAACATCTATAAAAATCTCCTCTCTTCAGAACCTGACAACCCTCAGATCATGCAGCGCGTCGAGGAGCTGAAGACCCTGCTGAAACTCCTGGGCAGGGATAAGGAAGCGTTGGTTGCCAGACTGGACAGTTTCCTCAACAGTATTAAAAAGAGGCGTGATGAGTTTCTTGGAAGTTCTTAAAGATACCGTTGATAAGGTTGACGGCGCTGTTTCCGCAATGATTATAGGCTCAGACGGCATATCGGTCCAGGAGTACACACAGGAAAAACTTATCGATCTTACCGGACTGAGTGCCGAGGCATCCGCGATGATAAAGGACATCAGTCTCGCATCCGACAATCTCAAGCTCGGAGATGCAAAAGAATTTTCGATCATATCAGACCGGTGCGGAATCATTATGAGAAAGATCAACACCGACTATTATCTCGCCCTTGTGATTAAACCCGAAGGCAATTACGGCAAGGGAAGGTTTATCCTGAAGACTGCAATTCCGAAACTGGAAGGTGAATTCTGAAACCCAGAGGCAAGCACCGGAAAGTTCTCGTCATCCACGGCCCCAACCTCAATCTCCTTGGCAAACGGGAGGCAAAAATCTATGGCACAAAAACCCTCAAAGACATCAATGCAGAGATATCCTCTTTCGCATTTGAACTCGGGCTGGATGTCAGGATGGTGCAGATGAACAGCGAGGGCGAAATACTTGATGCGATCCAGAAAAGCGATTACGACGTGCTGGTGATAAATCCCGCCGCATATACCCATACGAGCATAGCCATCAGGGACGCCATTGCAGCGGTAAACAAGCCTGCGATTGAAGTGCATCTGTCCAATATCCACAAGCGGGAAGAATTCAGAAAAAAATCTTTCATCGCTGAAGTGGCGGTCGGCCAGATAAGCGGATTTGGTTCTGACAGTTATCTTCTCGCGCTCAGGGCAGCCAGAAGCATTCTTTCTTAACAAAGTCCTTCGTTTCCGTTTCCTTCTTTATTTCAAAAGCCCGAACCATAGATATGAATGAAGCGGAATCCCGAAGGTCGCTTCATTCACGATAAAAGAATTTTTCAATTGAACAGCCCGACATTCTTTGGTTATTGTAGTCATGCGATGGAAACAACTTCCGGGATGAAAAGAATATCGCCTTCCCCTGAACCGGGGAGGATAGAGAAAGTCAGGCAGGCCTTGCTAAGGAGAAGGCTGGACGGTTTTCTTGTCACCGACATCACGAATGTCAGGTACCTCTCCGGGTTTACCGGTTCATCAGGTGATGTCCTGCTCACAGGAAACGAATCGGTGCTTATCACTGATTTCCGGTACAGGGAACAGTCGGCAAAAGAAGTGCCGGGGTTCGAAATCGTGCTTGAAAAAGGATACCGGATCAGCACTATTCTGAAACTCTGCAGGAAACTCCGGATAGAGAAGCTCGGATTCGAATCTTCTGCTTCCTTTGATTTCTACAGAAAAATGTCTGCTGCAGAAATCGAACTGACAGCCGTAGACGGGCTTGTGGAAAAGCACAGGATGATAAAAGAAGCCCGGGAAATCGATCTGATACAACAGGCGGTCAGACGCGCCGAAGCTGCGTTCCTCGGGGTTCGGCCGCATATCAGGCAGGGAATGACAGAACAGTCTGTTGCCCTCCGGCTCGAAGAGGGGCTGAAGAAGAACGGCTGCAGGCGAATCCCTTTTGACATTATCGTTGCATCCGGCACCAATTCTGCTTTGCCCCATGCAAAACCGACAGAAAAAAAACTGGAGCGCGGCGATCTGGTTATCATTGACTGGGGAGGAGAAGCAGGGGGGTATTATTCGGACATGACCAGAACGCTTCTTCTCAGAGGGGACAAAACCCTGAAGCAGGAAAAAATCTACAGAACTGTCCTGGAATCCAACAGCAAGGCAATAGCAGCGGTATCACCGGGGAGGTCTTCCACAGAAATTGACGCGGTCGCGAGAAATGCGATAAAAAAAGCAGGCTATGGAGAATTGTTCGGCCACGGGACAGGCCACGGGGTAGGTCTTCAGGTGCATGAACTTCCGCGCATCACTTGGGTAAGGAAAGAGATACTGCAGGAACACATGGTATTCACCATAGAACCGGGCATTTATATGCCGGGAACAGGTGGGGTCAGGATTGAAGATATGGTGCTCGTTCGCAAAGAGAAAGCCGAAACCCTGACATCCCTCCCGAAAAATCTGGAGATCCTGTAACCGCTAAAATAAGCTTTACAGTCTGTGCCTGTCTTGATATTATTAGCCATGAAAAAAGTCATTCTCGCAGAAAACATCAGGCAGCTGCTGGAAAAAGAACAGAACTTTCTGCACAGGTCTGACATACAGCTCTTCACTGCCGAAACCAATCAGGAAATTCTTGACCTGCACAGGGCCAGAAAAGCCGATCTGATAATCGCACAGCTGGATACCAGGAACATGAGCGGTGAAACGCTCTCCTCGATCATACGGAATGACCCGGCACTGTCCGCGGTTTCCATCATCATTCTCTGTGCTGATACTGAACATAATGCGAGGCGATGCCTGCAATGCAGGGCGAACACCTTCATCAGCAGCCCGGTTGACAAGGGGATTTTGCTCCAGGAAATCCAGCAGCTTCTGCATGTCGCGCCAAGGAGTTCCCTGCGGATTCCGCTCGGCATTCAATTTCAGCTCTCCTCCAAGGGGAGTCCTTTCACCGGGTATGCGGAAAACATCAGCGCCTCGGGCATGCTTCTGCATTCGGAAACCCTCCTGTTTGAGGGAGAAGCCATCACAAGCAGTTTCTATCTCCCGGATTCAACGCATATCACCACGAATGCGGAAGTCGTCCGTATCCTTGAGAAAGCGGCAGAGAATGATCCATACGGCTATGGTATCAGATTCATTGACCTTCATGCTGATTGTTACGCAGCGATAAAGGCATTTGTCAAAAAAGAACTCAAACGCCAGTAGCCTGTTACGACTATTTCGCCAGCGTCATTTCCTCCCAGTGCAGATTCGAGCCGATGTTCGGATTATAGCTCGGGCTGTCGGTAACGATATATTCGCCACTTTCGCAAACCACCGGGGATTCACCTTCAGAGAGCAAACCATGGTTTGGAAGACCTTGGCCTGCGAATCGAGCATGTTTCTCCCGGCCTTGAACAAAAACACATAATCGATGTACCAGTAATTGATAAAATACGGAGGGGTAAACGCAATGAGCCGGGCGGATTGGTGCTGAGTGCCAATTGATTATTCGTCCAGAAATACGCCTGCGTGGGGAACAGGTTGAATTCTTCGGTACTGTGCGGGTTAAAGAACCGGAATCGTGCCTGTGCAGGCAGCGCCGGGTTCGGGGACCAGCTGATTCTCCCTTCCGTCCTCCATCCTTTGGGGATGAGAAGGCGGAACGCCTCCATTCCGGTCATCGGATCAGTGTAGATGTATCTCACAAACGTATGGAAATTTCCCTTATCAGAGACATTCTTCTTCGCCCCGGAATCCGTTCTTGATCCGCTCTGGGCAGAGGCCTGCCCTTTTTCACCCGCTGCCTTCTGGCCTTCCTTGCATCCTGACAGCGTGAGCATGACAAGAAAAGCGGCAATGCACACAGGAATAAACATTTTTTTGGGAGTACTCATACACCCCTCCTTTTTTTTCAGAGAAAAAGCTCTCTCCATACTCAAATTCCTCTGCTGTCACTCAAAGTCAATGTGCGCAGTCCTGTATCCGGTGTTCTTTTTATCCCAATGATAGCAGTTTATGCAATAAAAACAAGCTTTTATCCGCCGGGGCGGGGGTATACTATTTCAGATCTTGGGTTTGTTTTTGTGTGTATGCGTATAGTTGCCCGCAACCGCCATTGTGCCAGCAAGAAGGCTGCAAGTCAATAGATGTAATCAAATCTGAAAAAAAGGAAATACATGATACAATACTAGTATGAAATGTTTTCTTACTGAATCAACCTTGAGATACAGTGATACGAGGGGTTTTGGTGAAGCCTATCTTATCAATTGCCCTGTCTGCTGGTGTGCAAGCATACTATTGATTAATTGGGAAAATGACACAGAGGAAACAGGCGAATGTCCTGTCTGCGAGAGAATGATCCGCTCTTTGAATAGTGAATAGTTTAGAAAAACATGCATATTTCAAATAGTTTTGACATGTCAAGGGTAATACGGAGCAGCGTTTGAGTGAGGAAAATGGCAGAAAAAGTCTTCCGGGTTGCACGCAGCAGGCAAATCCCTGTAACAAAGAAGGAGAAAAAATACTTTCTGTCGCGTTCCGGAATATGGTAATGATTGACGGAAAGGTCTATGGCCTTGTGGATGACTCTGCGCCGGATGCCTTTGTGGACTGCGCATCAAAAATCTCATCGTGCAGGGCCGGCTGCTGCTCTTATCTGTTTGCCCTGACTCAGGAAGAGGTGAAAAAAGGCATTTACAAATATAATCCCGATCGGCCTTACTACATGGCAAAAGACGCGGATGGATTATGCCCGTATCTTGATCGGGCAACCTTTTTCTGCAGTATCCACGACAGGCGCCCTCTCACTTGCAGGAAATATACCTGCGAGCATGAGTCTGCCGGATTTCACAACAATTGTACTCTCCGTCAACAAAACGAAGAATGAATCGGCAAAATCTGATTTCCTCCTAATGTCTAATGTTGAGACCTGACCCCTTTTTTACCAGTTCTACGCGTCTGTTTTTTGCTTTTCCGTCCTCTGTATCATTCGTGGCGACCGGTGCCGCAGGCCCGACGCCAATTGCCGTAAGCCGGGATGCGGCCACACCATACTTGGATACCAAAATTCGTACCACGGCATCAGCCCTGGCCTGCGAGAGTTGTATGTTATATGTATACTCTCCCACATTGTCCGTATGGCCCACCACATACAGTCTAAGCTGAGCATTCTGAGAAAGGAGCTTTGCAATTTCCTTCAGCGTGGGGTCGGATTCGGGTTTGACTTCTGCCTTGTCGAAATCGAAATAAATACCGTAAAGGGCGACACGGCCTGTCGCGCTGATGTCCTGTGCCATGGATTTGGCATCTGCAACAATATCCTGCTTCATGACAGCCTGTTCGACAATCCACAGCTGATACCCCTCTCCCCTGTTCTTGGAACGAACGCGCACCCAGGTTACCCGGTCGTCCTTGTGAACCTTCATATACGCATCCGTCCTAGACTGGTAAATTATACTGCCGCCGATCTGCATCACCGCATTGGCAAAATTCCTGAGAACCTGAGCCTCGGTTGCGGGCTTTTCGCCTTTCTTGACATAGTAGCTGACATAATAGTAATGACCTTCGACGCTCGTGCGGTTTCCCCTGCTGTCCGCAAATTTGTCGTATACTTCAAACTCCCTTTCTTCATATGCTTCGATCTTGTACCCGGGAATCCGGTTGAAAAGAGGGTGGTCTTTGCCTCCCCTCACATCCTGAGGGTCGGATGCAAAGACACATGGAGCTGCCAGCAATAATCCTGAAAGAATCAAAAAAAATGGTATCATTCTTTTTATTATCATTGCGCACCTTCCTTTTTTCAAAAGAATATACCGGACATCTGTAAAGTAGTCAAGGATTGACATTCAAAAAAACTTTTCTTAGAATTCGTAAAAAGTCGGGGGGTAAGGGAAGCGTGCTGTCCTGAAAGGGAACCCTATGCTGGTCAACAAAAATGGGAGGAAGAGAAAATGAAGAAGGCTTTTACAATGGTGATCGTCCTGATGGCATGTATTTTTTCAACTATTGCTCATGCAGGGGAATTCAAAGTGTATCCTGACGCCAGCGCAGATGAAAAGGCAACCGAAGAGGCAAACAAAATATCATTAGGGCACACAATCACCTCAACCATCTATACCACGAAAGACTCCTTTGAGAAGGTCGTTGCCTTCTACAAAGGAATCGCAAGGGAGTACAAGATGCCCGGCCAGGAAGGTCTGGTCAGGAAACTGCCTTCAGGGCAGGAGCTGAAAGAGGCATACTTCATCTTTGACGAAGCCAGGGACCTCCTGAGTGCAAAACTCTGGATCAAGATCCAGCACCCCTGTATCGGCAGAGTGGAGATGGAGGGATTGACTCCAAAATTTCAGGATATCCGGAATATTACCTCCATTTCTGTTTCAGAGCGGAAATGATGTGCTGATTGCGGAGTTCAGAAATCGAGAATTCCCCATACGCCTGTTTCTATTACTCGCCTGAAGGTATGCGTATTTTTTAATATTATTCGCTGTCCTGTTCAGTACCCCCTTTTGGGTGCAAGCTTAATGTTAAATATTGAGACCTGACCCCATTATGCCGCATATCACCTCTTGATTTATTGATCAAAAAGATGGGGCATCTGTTATGGGACCCGTCGATACAATACTTATCGCCTATCAGCAATGATGATAAAGCAGCTTTGCATAGGTCGGGTTTGTTTATCATGAAAGGACACATTCTATCTACCTCCAATCTGCTCCTTCCCTCAGAGCAAACAGCTTAAAGGATATTTCTTGCACCACCTCAGAATAATGGTTTTCAAGTCCGTTTCTAACCATTATATATCTGTTTAAGAGTAGAAGGTATCAGTATAAATCTGATTTTTTTGTAAGAATTTTTCTTACAACCTGCTATGTCCGCTTTTTCCTTTGATATCCATTAATCCATTGTCCGATATATGTGGCATCTTATCATTGTCTTCACTTCGTGAATTTATGGAGGCGCAAAACGCGACCCCCATTCCCAACGAATATGACAGTATGTTACTTCTTTACCATAGGTTAGGTTACAGATTGGTTACAGATTCAAAAGAGATAAGTTAGAATCAGAAAATAATGTTATCGCTCATTGATATCCAGCTATAATCTGCAGCATTTTGACTGCTTTTCGGACTGTTTATAACAGGAAGGACAAAATACTACAAAATCCGCATATAATCTACAACTCGAATATTGCTGTATTGATTGGTTATCAGTTTTTATTCGAACAGCTATTTTTACAGGTACAAGATAGTCCTTTGGCTTTTTGGAACGATTCACGCCCTTCTTTAAGTGATAACCCAGCAATAAAGATTGCACCAAGAGCGTCAAGTCCTCCAATTCCTGTCAATTCATATCCCCCACTTGATAAAAGAAGAACGATTGAAAGATACAAACAGGCTTTTGTGCAATTGGCATCTGCAATAATTGCTTGAGAATCAAGCTGTTTCCCCACTTTGATTTTGTAATGTATTAAAAGCCACATGGTAATAATTGATATCAGAGATATGATTATTCCCCAAAATGTAGTTGCAGGTTTATGACCCTGATAAATATTTATTAGAGCTGTCGCTGTAAGACCTATCGAGAGAATATAGAAAGCTGTTCCTGTTATTTTTAGTGCTTGTCTTTCAAAATGGTCGGAGTTCCTGTCATGATTACTTCTGATTCTTCTAATCATGTGCCAGATACCGACACCCGAAATTACTTCGACAAATGAATCCAAGCCAAACCCAAAGAGAGCCAGAGTTTCATCTTCTATACCGAAATATATAGATACTAATCCTTCAAGGATATTGTAGAAAATAGTGATAACAGCAAGAAAATATGCCCATCGATAGAGAGATTCCTTTTCTTTGTTTATCCCTATGGAAAGAACTTGCATAAGTATATGGTAACAAACAGTCTATACTGATTGCTGGTCGTTATTTCGTATATTCATTTCGAGTGGAAATTTTGAATTGCTATGAAAAAATATAAATTACTGAGTACAGGAAGGAAGGGAGAAAAATAGGGCTGGAGGAGCGAAGGCATGTGCTTGCTTCTGGCACGAGCTTGAAGCCAGAGTGCAGCGGAGGCTTGAAGCGTCCCCTTGCAGGGCCGGAATGTTCCGTGCGAAGTCAAAGGTGTAATGAATGGAACGATCATTGTCCGTCGCCCCCGTCTTAGGGAGACGAAGGAGAACTTTGAAAGCACCACGAAAGACTCCTTTGAGAAGGTCGTTGCCTTCTACAAAGGAATCGCAAGGGAGTACAAGATGCCCGGCCAGGAAGGTCTGGTCAGGAAACTGCCTTCAGGGCAGGAGCTGAAAGAGGCATACTTCATCTTTGACGAAGCCAGGGACCTCCTGAGTGCAAAACTCTGGATCAAGATCCAGCACCCCTGTATCGGCAGAGTGGAGATGGAGGGATTGACTCCAAAATTTCAGGATATCCGGAATATTACCTCCATTTCTGTTTCAGAGCGGAAATGATGTGCTGATTGCGGAGTTCAGAAATCGAGAATTCCCCATACGCCTGTTTCTATTACTCGCCTGAAGGTATGCGTATTTTTTAATATTATTCGCTGTCCTGTTCAGTACCCCCTTTTGGGTGCAAGCTTAATGTTAAATATTGAGACCTGACCCCATTATAATTTTTGTCCGTTGGTAATAGAAAAAAGAGCAGTGCTAAACGCTCAAAATTAATTATTGAAAAGCACCACTATTCAAATCCAGCAGATGATGTAATAACCTACGGTTGTTTTAAGCATCCGGCGATAAAAAATGATACAATACGTTATGAAATGTACACAATACTTTTCATTCATCAAACAGCGTGAGGATAGGGCAATTATCAAAGATGAATGGATATTGGATACCATTAAAAAACCTGTGAAAACAGAAGTTCAGACTGATGGAAGGATAAGGAAGTGGAAATTTATCGAAGAAGTTGGAAAATACTTAAGGGTAATTCTTTTAGAGGACGGAGAAACTGTTCATAATGTTTTCTTTGATAGAAACTTTAAGGAGGAAGAAAAATGAAAATTCGATATTTCTCAGATACAGATACAGCATTGATTGAGTTTTCAAATGTTTCTGTTGTTGAGACAAAAGAAATATCAGAAAATCTCTACATTGACCTGGATGAAAAAGGCAATCTTGTAAGCATGACCATTGAACATGCGAAAGAAAAAGCTGGAATGTCAGAAGTTTCTTTTCTACAAATGGAAAAGACGAGTGCCTAACAATTAAATCCACTGGATGGCTAATAGCCACCAGTGATTTTTTGCGTTATGGGTGAAATATGAAGAATAAATTCCAGAAAAGTATAGATCGTGCAATTACTTTATTGCATACCCCTCCTGATTATAAAAATTACATCCTAATAAAATTATCTCCAATTCCCCAAGGATGTTGTTGTTTCCATTGTTGGCCAAAGACATGGGAAATAATAAACAAAACCATTCAACCATACGGCCCTATTGAGAATGAAGGCGATGTTTTAATTGAAAGGAATAAAACAAAAATTGTTCTTGAGTGTCACGAAAGCGGCCCGGAAATTATAGCTTATCTAACATTGGCTGCATCTTCAATTATTTTATTAAAATCGATTATTGACCTATTGAAAAGCATTATTGATGCGCTGTCCACCGAGAGTAAAAAACAACCAGCTCGTATTAAAATATCAAAACGACAAATTATCAAAGGTGAAGTCGAGGAGGAAAACTTAATAGAACTTGATATTCCAATTTCAAAAAACATCAAAAAGCAACTCGAAAGTAGATTGAATGATTTAATAAATAAAAACCCATAACATTGCGCTCCATGGGATCGGCGTGGTGCCCACGCCTCCCCATGAGCTTTGGCGTTAGGCAAAAAGAGAGAAGAAGAAGAAAATAATAAATGAGCATTGAATATACAAGTCGAACAGGGAAATTATATTTCCTGCACATTGGAAAGACAAAAAAAGGAAATGATAAGTATTTCTTTTCAAGCGAGCCGAATGGGAATCTTGCTCAAAGTATTCCGAAAGGATATGAAATTTATGAGAATGTTAATGCCCAGGTATTTTTGATAAAGGTACAGCCAAAAATAATACAAGATGAAGAACTGAAAATAATCAAAGAAGAATTACAAAAGCAAACAAAACCACATCATTATAAATATGGGGCAAAGAAGAACATCATAACGGTGTATGAAATTAATCAAGATATTGAAGGACTATCGGCTTTATTTCCCTTTACAAATAAATCAGAAATAGAGAAACATTTTCTGGAGAATGCTACATATTTACCGATAATGAGATTCATTTTGGAGGACAAAGAAAAGAGATTATTTACAACAGAGCGGTTTTGCTTTATGGGGGGTATTGATGACTGGATTTACATTGGAGGAACTAATTCATTGGGAAAACAAGCAAAGAAATTTATCAAGCATCTTGGTAAAGAATCATTCTTTGAGCTATTTTGAATTGCCTAACAAGTTCATCCAGCCGACCCCGAATAGCCGTTTTTCTTTTTCATTCCAGCGTTAGTGGCGGGGTCGGCTGATGATTGGCGTTATCTCTCAAAAAATAGATGATGGCTATAGAAGACACCGAAAGAAAGATAGCGAACCAAATAAGAAAGGATCTTTTGACTTTGCGACAAGCTATAAAATCAGGAGATGAATCTGCAACTATGATATGGCCAATCCCAGCAAAGTTAGCATGTGCGCAACGTCCATTGAGGGATCACCCTATATATGGCGGAAGTTCGAAGGTTTTCCCGCCCGAGGCAGCCCCTTACGTTCTGGAATGGATTAAAAGGATTAAAGACGAAGGAATTAAAAGCATTATATGTCTTATGCATCCAAAAGAGTTTCAATATTATGAACTATTGAATCTACATCCAAATGGATTGCTTGGTCTATACTCTGAGTGGGGATTCGTAATTAGGCATTTCCCATGGGCTGATCCCGCTCATGAACAATCACAAGCAGCTCGATTAGAATTGAAAAATAAAGTTCATAAAATAAAATTTGATGCATATGAAGCGTACCGGGAGCTCCCTTATCCTGTGCTACTGCATTGCAGTGCTGGAATAGATCGGTCAGCTCCCGTTGCAGCGTTCATTGTGTTAAAGGAACAAAATATTAATAAGATGAGATAACAAATCACTCGTGCGGATGGCTTACAGCCACCGCTGATTTAAGTCGTTAGGCTGAAATAAAATATGACAACAACTTGAGAACTCAGTCACAAGAAATTCAACTGATCAGAATACTCTGTGCGGAAGGCTTCCCGCTATTTCTTTTTTACGGGCTGAGCGGGATGGGCAGCGGGTTGTGCCGGTTGTGTTTGCTGTGCGGACTGGGAAGGTTTAGGGGGTTTTTCTCTGAGTATGGTATTGACTATCTCGGTAACCGAACGGAAATCGATCTTTCCGCTTCCCATCTTCGGAAGTTCTTCTATGACCACAAACTGTTTCGGCAGGGCAATATTGGGAAGGTGTTCTGCCATCTGCTTGAGTATTTTCTTCTCATCCACCTTCTGGGTAACGGCTGCCACTATTTTTGCGCCTTTCAGGGCGTCAGGCACTTCCACCACAGAACAGGACACATTACCCGGGAGGAGTTTCTGAAGAACGTCTTCGACCTTCACCATGGACACCATTTCCCCGCCGATCTTTATGAATCTCTTCAGTCTTCCCGAATGCCAGAGGAATCCGTCTTTGTCGAGATACCCCATGTCTCCCGTGTCATACCAGCCGTGCCTGATGCGCATTGAGGTTTCCTCAAAATCATCAAGATACCCTTTCATTACGAGGTCGCCTTTTACCAGGATGCGTCCCACCTCTTCAGGCTTGCATTGCTCCCCGGTCTCATAGTTCTCTATATGCACCTTCACGTCAGGGAGAACCTTGCCGACACTCCCCGGCTTGTTGTGTTCCGGGGTATTCACCGAAATGACCGGTGAGGTCTCGGTAGCTCCATATCCCTCATAAAGGGTAATGCCATGTTTTTCGAGAAATTCCTTTCTCAGCACATCAGGACACTTGTCAGCTCCGCTCACAATAAGACGGATGGTTGAGAAATCTCCCGGGTCAGACTTGCGAAGGTAGCCCCAGAGGAAACTCGGGGTGCCGACCATGACCGTGGGTTTCTCTTCCCGCATAATGGTGCAGATCATTTTATAATCAAGGGGGTTTGCGAATGCGACAATCGTCATGCCGAAATACAGCGGGGTCCAGAGATTCACGGTAAGCCCGAAGACATGGAAATAGGGAAGATTCGCGAGCATGACGTCCGTATCGTACATCTTCATCACCCTGCTGAAGCTTCCGATGTTTGTGGCGATGTTGCGGTGAGTCAGCTGCACCGCCTTCGGATCTTTTTCGCTCCCGCTCGTAAAGAGAATGACGACGTTATCGTCTTCATTCCCCGCATGTATGATCTTGAGGATCAGGGGAACAGGCATTTTTGCGATAAAGGCGGCCTTGAGTTTTTCTGTCGTGGAGATGCTCTCCATGATATCCTCGAGGAACACCATTCCCTCCACAACAGGGCAGTTGATCTTTTCAAGAAGCGCCTTCGAGGTGATGATTGTTTTGAACCCGCACTTCTTCTGTGCGTATCTGGCGTTATTGGCTGCACCGGTCGAGTAATTGATCATGACCGGCGTATTGCCGCTCATAAGGGTTCCGAGCACTGAGAGGGCACATCCTGCTGAAGTGGGTATCATGATGCCGATGAAATCCTCATTATACTTCCTCAGCTTGTCGGCGAGAATCAGTGAAGCAATCAGCGCCTTGTTGTAGGTGACCCTTTTCTCAGAGGTACGGTCAATAAAAGCCAGTTTATTGCCGTACCTCTTGGCAATCTTTACAAAATGCTGATGGAGCAGCATATCAGAATGTCAGATTCAGCTGCGCGCTTATGATATTGACATGCGTCTCAAATGCTCCCCTAAGCCCTCCTCTGAGGGCGTCTTCACCGGTGGCTGACTTATAGATCTGCGGATCATTGATGAAAAGATGTGCATAGCCGCAGTCAAAACTCAGCTTGTCAGAGACCCTGTAGCCGAAACCAAGGGCTGTCCATATGCGGTCACTGTCGGGAATGCGCGGGGTACGATATGCGGAACTGGCAACCGCTGAAGTGTCATAAGCGGTGCCTGCTCTGAATATCCAGTTTTTGTCATGCAGATAGGTTAGTCCGAGTGAATAACGGTAGCTGTCCTGCCAGTTTTCAGTAGTAATCGTACTCGGCTGGTGGTTGTTGTCATATTGCACGATCAGGTCTTCGAAAAGACGCCAGTTGGTCCATGTCCAGTCAGCCATCACCATCCACTGCGGATTGATCTGGTGAAAGAAACTTACGGATACACTGTCGGGAAGGTCCAGGTCAGCCTCCACGCCGCCATCTCTGAACAGGGGGTAAGGACGAAGCCCTGAGGGCACACCGGAAAAATCAACGTCACCCTCGAGCGTGTGCCTGATGCTCGAACGATATGCGACACCGATGCGGGTGTGCGGCGTGAATTCATGGATAATGCCCAGATTATACCCCCATCCCCAGCTGTCACCTTCAAGGCTGGCATACCCGTCGGAAAGCTGAGGAATCAGTCCGAGTGAACCAGGAGCAAGGCCGAGGGTGGGGAAAAAGGCCCCGGCGGCATCGAGCGTGCCGAAGTCGATCGCATTCGAAAGAGTTGCCTTAATGTACTGGAGGCTGATCCCGGCACCAATGCTCCAGTGCTCGTTTATCCTGTAAGCGACTGACGGATTGATGTTTACTGTCATTACCTCTGATTCGATAGCATGGTAACGGCCGACCCAGGTCTTATCGTATTCTGTTGCCAGGCCGAACGGCACATTCATGCCTATACCGACTGCAAACCGGTCAGAGACCTTTCTGCTGTAATAAAAATTCGGCACTACCTTGGCTACTCCTGCGTCTCCGTCATCGTCACCGCGCAACGGAACGCCGGTAAGCCCCTGGAGGGCATGAGTAGACCCCTGGTTCTCAAAGTCTGCAAAAGGCATGATTAAATGCGATCCGAAGATCATCTGGTCGCTCTTCAGGAGAACCATTCCCGCCGGATTAAAAAAGATTGTGGTTGCATCTTCAGCGCTTGCAGCTCCTCCGGCATACGCATTGCCAAGGCCGCTGACACCCTGCTCGATAAGTGCAAAACCGGCTCCAGAAGCTGAGCCTGCAGAAATGAGTAACACGCATGCTGCTATAAGGACAACACCCCTCCACTTCGACAGACAGCGATTTTTCATACCCTTAACCCCTCCTTGAGATAGAATTATCCGCATCGTAACGTGCCATATTTCAGAAATGAAAGTCAAGCGAAAACAACAGGGTTTGTGAAGGCAGACGTACGCGAACAGGCGCCCTGGCCCACGCAATTAGGTAGCAGGAATCAATCTGCAATGGAAAAAATTTCAGAAAATGCTAAAATAAGACATTTTCAGACGGAGGTATTCGATTTGATTTCTACGAGCGATTTCAGGAAAGGGCTCAAGGTGGAGTTTAAAGGCGAACCCTGTGAGATAACAGACTTCCAGCACGTGAAGATGGGAAGGGGCGGAGCCATTGTAAGAACAAAGCTTAAAAAGCTCAAAACCGGCGCGGTTCTTGAAGAAACCTTCCGGTCAGGCGAGAAACTCGAAAAGGCCGAACTCGAAGAAAAGACAATGCAGTACCTTTATGCCCAGAACGACCAGTATTTCTTCATGGATATGGAAACATATGACCAGATCCCCCTCTCATCTGACCAGCTCGGGGAAACAAAAATTTTTCTCAAGGAAAACATGACGGTCAAAATCCTCTATCACAGGGGGAATCCGTTAAGCGTTGAAGTCCCGACATTTGTCGAGCTTGTCGTTTCAAATACCGCCCCCGCCGGATTCAAGGGTGATACGGCTTCAGGCGGCGGGAAACCCGCAACACTCGAAACCGGAGCTGTGGTAAAGGTGCCTTTTCATATCAATGAGGGTGATACTGTCAGGATTGACACCCGGACATCGGAATATATAGAAAGGGTCAAATGATGGAATTTGAGGATTTGAAAGAGCTTATCGAGCTTGTCAAAGACACCGATATTACGGAAATCCAGGTAGAAAAGGAGGGCTCGAAAGTAAAGATCAAGAGAGAAAAAATCTTTTCCTCCCTGGATATGGCGGTACACAAGACACCGGCTATGCGGGAGAAGATAAGCGCCGAGTCAGAGGATGAGACGCAGAGGCTCGTAACCGTTACCTCACCCATTGTAGGCACCTTCTACCGTTCACCAACACCAGATGCTTCACCTTTTGTTGAAGTTGGGATGAAGGTCAGCAAGGGCCAGGTTCTGTGTATCATTGAGGCGATGAAGCTCATGAACGAGATCGAGAGCGATGTTGACGGTCTTGTGGTCAAGATACTGGTAGAAAACGGGCAGCCCGTTGAGTACGGTGAACCGTTGTTTCTCATCGAACCCTTATAACCGGAAAACGAAAGGGCGGAAAGACAGAAACAGGGGTTTGCGCTCATTTCGCTCTGCTTTCCGCTGAGATGGATAAGAATGAAACTGTTCAAAAAGGTCCTTATTTCAAACCGCGGAGAAATCGCCGTAAGAATTATCCGCGCATGCAGGGAACTCGGCATCAAAACCGTTGCGATATACTCTGATGTTGACAAGGAGTCCCTTCATGTAAAACTGGCCGATGAGTCGGTCTGTATCGGTCCTGCAAATCCGGCACAGAGTTATCTGAATATTCCCGCAATCCTGAGTGCCGCTGAAATTACGGATGCTGATGCCATACATCCGGGATATGGCTTCCTGTCGGAAAATTATCACTTTGCCGAAGCATGCATGACATCGGGGATAACCTTTATCGGTCCGACTCCGGAAAACATCAGACTCGGCGGCGACAAGGCCAAGGCCCGTCAGTCGATGAAGAGGAAAGGCGTTCCTGTGGTCTCAGGCAGTGATGGCCCGGTGCCAAATGAAGAAACCGCAATGAAAATTGCCAAAAAAATAGGGTTCCCGATTGTTCTGAAAGCCTCTGCCGGCGGCGGCGGCCACGGAATGAAAATTGTAAAAGAGGAAAAAAATCTCGAATCGGCATTTTATCTCGCGCAGAGAGAAGCCCTCACCGCATTCGGCAACAGTGAGATCTACATTGAGGAATATATCCCGGAGATGCGGCATATCGAAGTTCAGATCATGGCAGACAACAAAGGCAACACCATACACTTGAATGAGAGGGACTGTACGATACAGAGACGGCACCAGAAACTCATCGAAGAATCTCCCTCACCGGTCTCATCTACGGAAAAGTTCAAGAAAAGACTCGGGGAATTGGGGGTAAAGGCTGCGCGCGCGATAAAGTACAGGAATGTCGGCACCGTGGAGTTTATCGTTGACTCAAAGAGCAACATCTATTTCATTGAGATCAATACCCGCATACAGGTAGAACATCCGGTTACAGAGGCGGTAACCGGGATCGACCTTATCAAAGAGCAGATAAAACTCGCAGCGGGCTTCCCTCTCGCTTACAAGCAGAATCAGATACGGCCTTCAGGCCATGCCATTGAATGCAGGATCAACGCAGAAGATCCGGAACGGTTCATCCCCTCTCCCGGAAGGATATCCCTGCTCTCTGTTCCCGGCGGGCCGGGAGTGAGAGTGGATACCGCAATCTATGGCGGATACCTCATCCCGTCTCATTACGATTCCCTTATTGCGAAACTGATCGTGCATGGAAATACCAGGGAAGAGGCGATCACAAAAATGAAAAGCGCCCTTGATGAGTTTATTATCGAGGGCGTGAACACCACCATTCCTTTCCACAAGAAGGTCATGAGCAACCCTGATTTCATCAGTGGCAATTTCACTACGAATTTCGTAGAGAAACTGCACAGAACCGGGCAAGAAAATACTTAAGAATGATGTACCTTGGCGGTCTGTGCGTTATTACCGATCGCAGTTCTTGCAGGATTTCCTATGAAGAGATGGTTCTCAGAACGCTGAGAGCCGGTGCAGGATGGGTGCAGTACCGGGACAAGATAAGTGCAAAAAGGACCGTGTATGAGGAAGCTGTCAGACTCCGGAACATCGCGAGGGATTTCGAAGCTGTCTTCATTGTGAACGATTATCCTGACATTGCTCATGCTGCCGACGCGGACGGAGTACATTTGGGGCAGGATGACCTTCCTCTCAGGGAGGCCCGTAAAATCGTGGGCAGAAAGAAAATAGTAGGGATCTCGACGCACAACCTGAATGAGGCAATAGAGGCAGAAAGAAACGGTGCAGACTATATCGGGGTCGGCCCGGTATTTCAGACAGGGACAAAGGACGCCGGCCTCCCGAAGGGAACTGCCCTGATCCGGGAGATCAAGAGGCAGATACACCTCCCTGTCGTAGCAATCGGCGGGATAAATCTGGACAATATCATGTCAGTCATGCAGGAAAAAGCAGATGCGGTTGCGGTTGCGTCTGCCATACTCAGCGGCAATATTGAAGACAACACACGAAAATTTCTGGAAATGATAAAATCTTTCAGAATTGCGCATCATTCCTGAGAGCATAAGACAGCACAGAAAACATATCCCTTATCCCTTCAGAAAGGGGAACATCTCACCTGCAAGAAGGAGATTTTAAGGGGTTACAAATATTTTGCAGATTATGTGAAAATCACAGGAGGCATAACTATGATGAAAAAGGTGATTCTCTTATTCATACTGATCAGTGCAATATCATTCGGCTGTCAGAAAAATCAGGATGTGATAAGAATAGGTATCGCCGGACCGATGACGGGGGATCAGGCAAAAATGGGCATGGATTTTAAAAACGGTGCTTCACTTGCTGTTGAGGAATGGAACAGCAGAGGGGGAGTTCTCGGGAAAAAAATAGAACTGATGATAAGTGACGACCAGCATGACCCGAAACAGGCCGTCTCTGTTGCCAACAAGATGGTCAATGAAGGTGTCGTGGGTGTTATCGGGCATTTCAATTCCAGCTGCTCTATACCGGCTTCTGATGTATATAATCGGGCAGGTATACCCATGATCACCCCCGGGTCAACCAATCCCAGGCTTACTGAAAAAGGATATCGTGGCGTATTCAGGGTATGCGGCAGGGATGACCAGCAGGGCAAAGTCGGCGCAGAGTTTGTGACGAATGTGCTGAAACTGAAAACAGTCGCTATCCTCCACGACAAGACAACCTACGGTCAGGGGCTTGCAGATGAGTTCAGGAATTTTCTCGGGGACAACGTCAGAGTGGCATATTACGGAGGGATTGTCCAGGGAGACAAGGACTTCAAAATGGTACTGACAGCGATCAAAAGCAATACGCCCGACATGATCTTTTTCGGCGGGATATACCCTGAAGCAGGGCTTCTTGTGAAACAGGCAATGGAGCTCGGGCTTGTTACAAAATTCATGAGCGGTGACGGGACAATTGATCCGAAGTTCATCGAGATCGCGGGCAAAGCCGCTTCAGAAGGGACTTTTCTCACATTCAGCCCGGATCCCAATCATATCCCCTCAGCAAAAGGGTTCATCGAGAATTACCGTGCAAAATACGGCGATATCGGCCCATACTCAATTTATGCATACGACACCGCAAATATCCTGCTGAGCGCTATTAAGGAGGCAAATTCAGCGGAGGGAAAGGCCATCATCGACAAACTGCATACCATGCAATTCAATGTTGCGCTGGGCAGCATTTCGTTTGATGAGAAGGGTGATGTGACCACGTCACCGTATGTGGTATGGATCACAAGAAACGGAAAGTTCGAGGAATACTGGAAACCGTAATTTGGGAATACCCGCTCACCAAATTGCCACATCCGGAGTACCTGACAACATGAGGGGCGGGTATTGAATTTTATGTGTAAACTGATTATTGGGCATTGGTAATTCATCGCTATGGATATCCTTAAGGCGGTAAAAGAACGCAGGAGCATCCGCAACTTCCAGAAGAAGATGATTCCGGATGACCTGATCGGGAAACTGATGGAAGCCCTGATCTGGGCGCCGAGTGCCGGCAACCTGCAGGCAAGAAAGTTCTATTTCGTCAGAAAGGATACCGTGAAGCAGAGGATTGCCGCAGCTGCGCTTAACCAGAATTTTATTGCTGAGGCCCCGCTTGTGATAGTCGGCTGCACGGACAGCCGGATACATCAGAAATATGGAGAACGCGGGGTTCACCTTTATTCGATTCAGGATGTTGCAGTAAGCATCATGGGCATGATGCTTGTTGCGCATGAGTACGGACTCGGCTCTGTATGGGTTGGTGCATTCCGTGAAGATGATGTGGGCAGGATATTGGGCACGCCAAAACATTTGCGGCCTGTGGCCATTGTTCCTGTTGGGTATCCCGCAAAAATCCCTCATGCTCCCCCGAGAGTGTCAAAAAAAGAAGCAGTGGAGGTAATAGAATGAAGATAGCTGTGAATACCGGAGGCGGAGATGCACCTGGACTGAATGCGGTTATCAGAGGCATCGTACTCGCGGCCTATAAAAAGGGATGGGAAGTTTTTGGAATCACTTACGGGTATCAGGGCCTCATTGATACGAAGCAGATTATCCGTCTCACCCCTGAATATGTCTGGGATATCACGAATATCGGGGGAACTATTCTCGGTTCCGCAAGCAAGGGAGACCCCTTTCACTATCCTTCAAAGATCCATGGCGGACCTGTCGCAGAGACCGATATCTCTGATCTGGTGGTTTCAAACTTCAGGGCGCTGGGGTTTGATGCACTTATTGCGATCGGCGGAGACGGGAGTCTGCGCATTGCAAACGAGTTTATCAAAAAAGGCCTGCAGATCATCGGCGTACCAAAGACCATTGATAATGACATCAGCTCTACGGAGGTTACATTCGGCTTTGATACCGCGGTCAATACCGCAACAGAAGCAATTGACAAGCTTCATACCACGGCAAAGTCCCACGACAGGGTAATGGTAGTCGAGGTCATGGGCAGATTCGTGGGATGGATAGCACTGAATTCCGGAATCTCCGGTTCTGCTGATGTCATCCTTATTCCCGAGATACCGTTCGATATTGAGAAGGTCTGCAAAAAGATACGGCAGCTTGCCCTCATCGGACAGGACTATGCGATCGTTGTGGTTGCCGAAGGTGCAAAGCCTGTCGGTGGAGACATCACTGTTGTCGAAGGGAAAAAGCCCGGAAGTGAAGTAAGGCTCGGGGGGATAGGGAAAAAAGTAGCGGAAGAAATCAGCAAAAGAACGGGAAAGGAAACACGGGACATTCTTCTCGGCCATCTGCAGCGAGGCGGAGCCCCCACTACCTTTGACAGACTGCTCTCACTGAGATTCGGTGCCGCCGCGGTAAGATTTGTCGAGGAGAAGAAATTCGGAACGATGGCGGCACTCCGTTCAACAGAAATCGTGAGCGTCCCAATCGAAGAAGCAATCGGCCAGATGAAATCCGTGCCCCAGGATTCCGATATTATCCTTACGGCAAGATCACTCGGCATATGCTTTGGTGACTAACCTGCTTCATACAGGCATTTTCTGATTCCGAAAACGCGCACGGGGAAGCGGCTACTGAAAACTGCTCAATTCCTCTATCTTCTGCTTCATATCATCCGGCACAGGGCTTGAGAATTCGAGATATTTGCCTGTTGCCGGGTGGACGAACCCCAGAATTGCGGCATGAAGCATCTGTCTCGGGAAGGTGATTTTTGCTGCTCCTTTCCCTCTCTCGGCTTCAACCTTTTTTCCATATGTCCTGTCTCCAAGCACGGGATGTCCGATTGAGGCAAAATGCACTCTGATCTGATGAGTCCTTCCGGTTCCCAGCTTCACCTCAATCAGTGTCACGCTCCCGAGCCTCCTGAGCACCTTCCATTTGGTAACCGCCTCTTTCCCTCGTCTTGCATGCGTAGACATTTTTTTCCGGTCAGATCCTGAACGACCGATCCTGCGCGATATCTCCCCCTGCTCTTCAGAGAGAGCGCCAGAGACAAGCGCGATATATCTCCGGCCGACTGTCCTCCGCCTGAACTGCTCAACAAGGCCATAATACGCGTTATCATCGAGAGCAATAACTATCACACCTGACGTATCCTTATCAAGCCTGTGCACTACACCCGGCCTCAACGGACCCCCTGCTGACGCAAGATTCGGGCAATGATACGCAATCGCGTTCATGAGTGTGCCCTGATTGTGACCTGCGGCAGGATACATCACCATTCCTGCGGGCTTGTTAACCACAACGAGATACTCATCTGCATAGAGGATATCTACAGGAATCGGCTCGGGCTCAAGCCCTTCGTTACTCTTTACGGGAAGTTCAATAGCGATAGTGTCGCCTGCCCTGATTCTGTAGTTCCTGGCTGTCTGCCTTCCGTTGACAGAGACATGCCCCTTCTCGATAATTTTCTGTATCTGCGAGCGGGTAATTGCAGTCCTGGCTGCCAGAAAGACATCCAGGCGTTCGCCTGCTTCGGATATCTGTACGACCATCTCCTGAATAGTCACGGTCAATCCAGGCCGGATGCTTCCGGACAGCCTGATGTCATCTTTATCCTTCTGCAGGAAAAACGTGCCCGAGTAAACGAAAAGATGTTCAGTATTTGAGTATTCCCATTCTCGAAATTTCAGATTCCAGATCGACTATTCTCCTTCTCTGTCCCAGCTCCATCATAAACGAAACCGCATAAATAACCCCTGCTGCGAGCATGACATAGACCGCGTTTTCAACAAAGAGGTTCTGCTGCAAAAATCCCACTTCTTCAAGGAATCTGAATTTCGCCGCAATAAAAAACACCGCAAATACGAGGAAGATGAATTGAATGAAGCGCACAAAATTCCTAATGCTCTTCTCCTGTCCCCTGAGTGCATTCATTGTGCGCACTTTTATATCGAGTATGCAGCTCACACATTCCCTGCTTCCTGAAGCCCGGTGCCTCCTGCAAAGAGGCCCCCTTCTGCATGTCGGGCAGGAAAATCCGCCTGAGGCAGCAAAATAATCTCCGCATATCAGACATTGAATAAGCCCTTCTCCGCCGGGCACCCGTTGTTTTGTCTTGCCGGATACACTCATGTCTTCACCTCACATCATGATAGGCTTCAGCCCGCACCTGATCAAAGTCAGAAAGAACAGGCTGCCCCTTGAAAATACCGGAATGCATTATTCTAATAGATTCTAATGCCTTTTCCCTGAAAAATAAAGTTTTCGAACAGCCGGAATACCTTTTCCCCTGATGTCTCCGGGTTCTCTTCCCGTGTATTTCATTACCCCGCCGATTCAATTCTGCTGGATATAGAGTATCCTGATATCATGAGCATTTCTGTGATCTGTATCACAGAAATCCCGGTATTCAACATCGGGCAGGAAATTCTTATCTGAAGGATTTTCAGCGGGGGAGAGAAGCGATGCGTCTCAGAAAAAACCTCATCAAAACATCACTTTTGAAACTCCCCTTGCCGTAGGATCTTTTCCAGCTCTGCAATGCGTTTTTCATGCAGAAGAAAGTTTTTCAGCATTCTGTTCACTGTTCCACCCGGCCGGGCACTGCGGTGAGGCTATGCAGCGTCCGCAAGCAATCGTCCCCTTTGACTTCTGGTCCGCGATATGATATTCATGGGCTTAACCATTCCATGAGTCTTCCTCATTCATTCTTCCGGAAATATAAGAATGTAGCCCTTAAGAAGCACTCTTGTCCCTGTCTGCGTGTGACCATCCGGACAGCCCCCGTTACTGCATTCAAGGGTTACAGGGAAATGCCCGGCTTCAATGATTAAGGAGACGATACGCTGAGTTAATCTGCAAAACAGGCCATGAGCATTCTCATGGTTCATTTCTCATCGCTTCAAGCCGTGCCACCCGCTCTTCCACAGGAGGATGGGTGCTGAAGAGTTTGAGAAGCCCTCCTCCTCTCAGCGGGTTCACGATGAACATGTGAGAGGTTGCAGGATTCGCCTGCAGGGGTATTTTCTGAGAAGCCATTTGCAGTTTCTTCAGGGCATTGGCAAGGTATCGAGGATTCCCGGCAATCCGCGCACCACCCGCATCTGCACCATATTCTCTTGAGCGGGATATCGCCATTTGTACAAGCAAGGCAGCGATCGGGCCGACGATCATCATGACGATGGTCGCAATAGGACTGCCATGCTCTCCGTCTTCGTCACTTCTCCCCCCCCCGAATATCATTGCCCATTGTGCCATTTGGGCAAGATAGCTGATTGCACCTGCGATGGTTGCCGCAATTGTCCCGACAAGAATATCCCGGTTTTTGATATGCGCCAGTTCATGGGCTATGACACCCTCCAGTTCTTCTCTCGAAAGAATCCGCATGATGCCCGTGGTCACAGCAACCGCGCCGTTTTTCGGATTCCTGCCCGTGGCAAATGCATTCGGCTGTTCTTCGTTGATCATGTATACCCTCGGCATCGGCAGTCCCGCCTTCTGCGCAAGCCTCCTGACGACTCCGAAAAGCTCCGGGGCTTCAGCTTCTGTGACCTGCTGCGCCCGGTACATCTTCAGCACAATCTTGTCGCTGAACCAGTACGTGATGAAATTCATGCCGAAGGCCAAGACAAGGGCGATTGTCATGCCGGATCTTCCTCCTAATGCTGCCCCGACAAAAACCAGGAGCAGGGTCAATGTAACCATCAATGCCATTGTTTTCAATCCGTTCATCATTACATCCTCCTTCTTCCATAAAAAAACCTTCACCACGAAATATCCTGTATCGTGATAAAGGTCTTGCTTGTTAGGTTGTCCTAACCAGTGGTACCAGGCCTTTCAGCCGTATTGGTGATATCCACTGATTCAGCTACTCCCCTTTACTTAAATAATCCTATCTTAATATGAAATATGCTGTCAAGCGATAAATTACGCATGCACAACAGGAGAACAGCCAGTCCCGGAGGTTCGTTGTCGTCGAAGACACGCAGGGAAAAACTCCAATGAATCTATCTGAACGGCCGCCGAAGAGATCCCCTCAGATAAAATGGTGATAAGATAGTGCTGTTGCATCCGGCTTCTTTCAGCAACAAACAATATCAGGAATTGCTATAATGAAGCATAGCATATCCGCAAATCATAAAATCACAGGGAGACATGCATGAATGCGATAAAAATTATGCCTTGCCTTGACATGAAGGATGGGAGGGTAGTAAAGGGAATTAATTTCATCAATTTACGGGATGCCGGAGATCCGGTAGAAAACGCGGCTTTCTATCAAAAAGAGGGAGCCGATGAATTGGCGATGCTGGATATCGCAGCAACGGTAGAAAACCGGAAGACAAGGCTGGAGTGGGTCAAAAACGTCTCATCAGTCATCAGCATTCCCCTGACAGTTGGCGGAGGGATTGCCACTCTCGAAGATATTGCACTTGTATTCGATGCGGGAGCCGATAAGGTTTCGATGAACAGCGCTGCCGTTAAAAATCCCGAGATAGTCAGACTGGCGGCCAAAGCGCATGGTCCGGAAAGAATAACGGTTGCCATTGATGCCAGAAGGAATACACACATGCCATCCGGCTTTGAATTAGTCGTTTCCGGAGGAACGAAGCCTGTGGGCAAAGATGCGATCGCATGGGCAAAACAGTGTCAGGATTTGGGGGCCGGCGCAATCCTTCCAACGAGCATGGATGGAGACGGCACACAGGCAGGGTATGATCTGGAATTCACGAAAGCCGTCTCTGATGCGGTGGATTTGCCGGTTGTGGCCTCAGGCGGTGCCGGTAAGCTGGAACATTTCTATGAAGCGGTAACAAAAGGAGGCGCGGATATTCTTTTGGCTGCTTCCGTATTCCACTATCGCATATTCAGCATCAGAGAAGTGAAAGAATACTTAAGGCAGAAAGGCTTGCAGGTGAATCCGTAATAATCGGCTCCGGAACTCATTTGCGGACAAATGCAACCCGGGCATTGATAGCAAAACTTGCCATCAATGTATTCCTCAGGCGTATATCCGGAGGATTGCCACTCTCCACAATAAACCGGCCGATGCGCTTTGCTATGCATGGAGTTACGAGAAAATCCTTTGAGCATGTCTGAAACTGCAGGATACAATGCGAAAAAAATCGCGGAATGTGCAGTCGGAAAGAAAGGCGCAACACAAAAAACAACTGAATTTACTTCCCTTCTCCGGATTCTCAAAAGAAGAAAATTACGGACTGTTGTTGAAATAGGAACTGCGAAAGGCGGAACTCTTTATGCCTGGTGCAAAACCGCCGCTTCGGATGCCCTCATAATAAGCATAGATTTGCCCGGTGGGCCTTTTGGGGGAGGGTATACGCGGAATGACATAAAGAAATTCATAAAATATAAAAAGAGAAATCAGGATCTGCACTTTCTCAGGAAAGACTCACATAAACAGGAAACAAAAAACAGATTGGTCAGGATACTGGATGGCCGGAAAATAGACCTCCTGTTTGTTGATGGAGACCACAGATATTGGGGAGTCAAAAAAGATTTTCAACTCTACTCCCCCCTTGTAAAACAAAATGGCCTCATTGTATTCCACGATATTCTTTGTCACCCGAAAGTCCCGGCATGCAGAGTGGACAAATTCTGGAATGAAATTAAACACAGGTATAAGAATGTGGAATTCATCGACAGGGAGGATGATCGCGGGTGGGGGCAGTGGGGAGGAATCGGAGTTATCTATTATGTGCCACAAAAAAAATTTGACAGATGAAATTGCATTTGCTATAACTCTATGGGATTTGTGTCAATATGAAGATTTCCCGATAAGGGCGGGCGGGGAATACGGTACAGGTTACCCCTGAGCCACAGGAATAAGCGCATAAAGGAGACACAACAATGACAGGCCCCAAGAAAAACCAAATACTGATAGCGGATGACAACGAGATTTCTGCGACCTATCTAGGACTTTTTCTCAAGAAAATAGGGTTCACTTCGATCTATGCCAGAAACGGACTTGATGCGCTGAGGGCATTGAATTTTGAGAGGCCGGATGCAATTTTGCTGGATATCGGGATGCAGCCGATAGACGGCATAACCGTGCTCAAGCATATAAAAAAGGATGAGAAAATTTCCCAAATACCTGTCATCATGGTATCCGGCGATGAGAGCGCAGAGACAATCGAAAAATGCAGACAGAACGGGTGCGCGGGGTATCTGAAAAAGCCTGTGTCCATAACAGAACTGCATAAGGTATTGGAGGGATGTCTTTTTTCAAGACGGAAGCATTATCGGGTTTCATTGAACAAGGAGGTTATCGTAATTTACGATGAAAAATCCTATGCGCTTTTTACCGAAACGCTCTCTGAGGGGGGAGTGTATGTCAGGAAAAAAGACCCTTTCCCTGTAGGCGCTGAAGTCCAGGTTATTCTGCCTTTTCTTGATAGGGGGTCTTTTTCCCTTCAGGGAACAATCGTTTACACAAAGAACCATTTGGAAACCGGTTCTGATATTCTTTCAGGCATGGGCATACAATTCAAAGAATTCCCTGATGCTGCGGCAAAGATACTGAAAACATACATAGAAAACACGATCACAGCAGGCACCCGGGTGGTCTGAACAAATCGTTTCCTCTGCATTTCTCTGCTTGTCACAACAACTGAGAATCACTGAAACGCCTGCCCCAATTTTACACCGGCGTAAGAGTTGAAATCAGAATGTGCACGTTCTTTCCGGCAGTGCGGAATCCCGTCCAATCCCCACCGCCTACTCTGGTAGGATTATCATTGTCCACGCTTACTTGGTATAATGAAGCGGGAAGACATATGATGTACCCTGATGCATAAATAATTTGCAGATGCTTGATAAAAAGTGAGCGTGGAGAAATGTTGAACACGGTAAAAATACCCGAGCAGTTCCAGGTCATATTTGAAAAAGCGCAGGAGTATGTTGATAAGTATTTCAGAGAAAAAAAAGAATCTCCGGCCAGGGGAACAATCGAGATCTTTGGAGAGCGGTACATATTGGTACGCGCCGCCTCCATGTCAGTAGACTTTTTCGAGACCATCACGAAACTTTATAAAAAAGAGGGGGAAAAAGAGGCGCTGAATATTGCCAGACAGCTCCTTTTCGATATAGCCCATGCCATAGGCAAGCAGGACGCAAAGAATTTTCACAGCAAGATGAACCTGAAAGATCCAATTGAAAAGCTGTCGGTGGGGCCTATTCATTTTTCTCATTCCGGATGGGCGTTTGTGGATATTTCCCCGGAATCCAACCCCTCATCTGACAAGAATTATTACCTTCTTTATGACCACCCGTATTCATTCGAGTCTGCAGCCTGGCTGAAATCAGGGAAGAAAAGCGCGTTTCCTGTGTGCATCATGAATGCCGGATATTCTTCGGGATGGTGTGAGGAGAGTTTCGGGATAACGCTGGTTGCCTCGGAAATACTGTGCCAGGCAAAAAGCGATCACACCTGCAGGTTTATCATGGCACCTCCGTCCAGGATAGAACGGCATATTGCCAATTACCTGAAAAAAGAGCCTGAACTGGCAAAAAAGAAGACGACATACGAGGTGCCCGGGTTTTTCAAGAGGAAGGAAATAGAAGCAGAGCTTCGCGATTCTGAGCAGAAGTTCAGGGCGATTTTCGACAAAGCTACAGATGGCATACTCCTGTCGAATATCAGAAAAAAGAAGATTCATCTTGCGAATGAAATGATGTGCCGGATGCTGGGGTACGATCATGATGAAATCAAACACCTCGGTATTACGGACATTTACCCTGAAAAAGATGTGCCAGCGGTACTCGATCAATTTGAAAGGCTGAAAAGAAAAGAGCTGCCAGTGGCCGAGAATATTCCGGTGAAAAGAAAGGACGGAACTGTTTTGTATGCTGACATAACCTTGTCCCCTGTCACTCTTGGAGAAACAGAATTCCTGATTGGGATATTCAGGGACATCACTGAACGCAAGCAGTCAGATGAACTCATCAGGAAACTCAACACGGAACTTGAAGAACGGATCTTTCAGCTGACAGTTGCCAATGAGGAACTTGAAGCTTTCAGTTACTCCGTCTCGCATGACCTGCGTGCGCCGCTTCGCCATATTGCAGGATTTGCGGATCTCCTCCAGCAAAACTCTGTTCAGGTCCTGGATGAGGAGAGCAAGAGACATCTGCGCATCATTGCAGATTCGGCAAATCAGATGAAGAGCATGATTGATGACATCCTGTCCTTTTCGCGGATAGGCAAAGCTGAACTGAGATACATTTTAATAAGGACTGACGAGCTTGTGAGGGAAGCTATTACTACCCTGCAGCCGGAGCTCGAAGGAAGGGATATTGTATGGGTCATCCATCCCCTGCCCGACATGTACGGGGATTATGCAATGCTCAGGCTTGTTTGGGTCAATCTGATCGGAAATGCATTGAAGTTTACCCGTTCACAAACGCCGGCAAAAATCGAGATCGGGTGGACTGGAAAAAACGAAGAGAATGTTTTCTATATCAAGGACAACGGGGCAGGTTTTAATATGAAATATGCACACAAACTGTTTCGTTTATTTCAGCGCCTGCATGATACCGAAAGTTTTGAAGGGACAGGGGTTGGGCTTGCAAATGTCAGACGCATTGTGCACCGGCTCGGGGGAAAAACATGGGCGGAAGGAAAAGTGGACAGGGGAGCGACGTTCTATTTTTCCCTTCCCGTCGCACATAAGGAGAATATATCACAAGATGGCAACTTTCTCCAATAAATGAAATCGTCAAGGAATACGAGGCAGCAGGAGGGGAAACTCATTTTATGAGCAGGGAGGCAATGCAGAAAGAAATCCGCATATTACTGCTTGAAGACAATATAACTGATTCTGAGCTGCTGCTCAGGGAACTGCGAAAAAACGGGCTGTTATGCAAATCAGAGAGAGTGGACACAGAAGAAGGCTTTCGAAAGACAATTGACGCTTTTCACCCTGACATAATCCTCGCTGATTACACCCTCCCGCAGTTCGACGGACTGTCTGCCCTAGCAATCGCTCACGAATGCTGTCCCGATGCGCCTTTCGTCTTTGTCACCGGCACAATGGGAGAAGAAATAGCAGTGAATGCGCTCAAAATGGGCGCTACCGACTATGTCCTCAAAGATCAGTTATCGCGGCTTGCGCCTGCGGTAACACGGGCACTGCAGGTGTCAGAAGAGATATCGGAGCGGAGACGATTACAGCAGGCATTGCGAGAAAGCGAGAGCCTGTACCGACTCCTGGCAGAAAATACATATGATATGATCACTCGCCATCTGCCTGACAGCACATATCTCTATGTTTCTCCCGCATGTCGCGCTTTGTTCGGCTATGAACCTGAAGAATTGTTGGGCACAAAAGCATTTGCGCAGATGCACCCCGAGGATGTCAAAAGGGTTATATCCATTTCGCAAGAGGCGGTAAGAACAGGCGGAGCCAATGTAGCGCAATATCGCCATCTCACAAAAGATGGACGATATATCTGGGTGGAGACCGCCGGGAAAGTCATAAAGAATGCGGCAACAGATGAGGTTGAGGACATTATCTGTGTTGTGCGCGATATCACCGATCGCAAGCAGACTGAGGACGAATTGAAAAAGAGCAGGCAGCAGATACGCATGCTGCTTGATTCTGCTGCTGAGGGGATCTACGGGATAAACCTTGAAGGAAAATGCACTTTTGTGAATGCGGCATGTCTCCGGATCATTGGCTATGACGACGAAAATCAGGTGCTTGGGAAAAATATGCACCATTTGATTCACGCGAAGTACCATGACGGCTCTGCGTATCCCGAAGAAAAGTGCAGGATTTACGAGGCATTTAGAAAAGGAGAAAAGGTCCACGCAGATGACGAGGTATTATGGAAAGCTGACGGAACGAGTTTCCCTGCGGAGTATTGGTCGTATCCGGTTGTGGAAGGGAACAGCGTAATCGGTGCAGTGGTGACATTTATTGACATCACGGAACGCAGGTTGGCAGAGGAGATGGAAAATCAGAGGACTGAACAAAAGCTCCTTAACAAAGAAGCGCTGCTCTTTCTCATGCAGATGCACCCGGAAAACAGGGAACAATTATTGAAACACCTCACCCTGGTGGCCGCCCAGATACTCGGAGTGGAGCGGGTAAGCGTCTGGTTTATCAACATGCAACATACAGAAATCATGTGTGAGGTTCTCTATATATTGTCAACGCACATGCACGAAACTGGGGTAAGGCTTTATGCGAAACACTTTCCTCAGTACTTTGCAGCACTGGAGGAAGACCGGGTGGTTGCTGCAGAGAATGCACTGAGCGACCCTCGCACGAGCGAGATGGCCGAAGACTATCTGAAGCCGCATGGCATTGTATCCAAGATGGATGTCCCGATACGAAGACACGGGAATATCGTCGGGATTATGTGCTTTGAACACCCGGAGACAAGACGATGGACAGATGATGAGAAGGAACTTGCAGGTTCTCTTTCCCATATCCTCACGGAAAATCTGGAAAATTTCGACCGCAAAAAAGCAGAGATGGATTTGAGAAAGCATCGGGAGGAACTCCAGAAAAGGGTAAAAGAACTTGAGGAATTTTATCAGCTTGCTGTCGGCAGGGAATTAAGGATGAAAGACCTCAAGGAACAAATTGAGGAACTGGAGGCAGAATTGGTAAAATACAAGACGTCCTGAACTTCGATTAATAAAATCCCTTTAACGTCGTCTCAAGTTTTGTGCTGTCGAAGGGCTGCCGTACAAGCGGAGTGTCACTGATCACCGGGATTCTTTTCTCGAGAGCCGGACGTTGGTTCCTGTACAGGATACCGAGAGGGATGCGGTCTCCCCACTCGAGCGCTCTGCTGAATGCCCCTGCCCTGTCTTCTGGATTGTATTCCGCCTCTATATGGTAGACACGCTTCGCATACCATTCATAGGTATTGATTTTATTGAACGTCACGCATGGCTGAAGGATATCGAGGAGCGAAAACCCTTCATGACGGATCGCCTCTTTCATGAGTCCTTTCAGGTGGCCTGAATCTCCGGCATAGCTTCTGGCGACAAAGCTGCAGTCGAGGGCGATTGCAAAAGCCAGGGGGTTCAGCTGTTCCGCAAATACACCGAAGGGGTGGTTTTTTGTCACCATGCCCTCCATGCTTGTCGGAGAAGGCTGTCCTTTCGTCAACCCGTATATCTGGTTGTTATGGACAAACAGGGTGATGCCGATATTTTTTCTCATGGCATGGATCAGATGATTGCCGCCTTCGCCATAGCAGTCCCCGTCTCCCGTAACAGCAATAACAGGCATGTCATGATTGGCGAGCCTTACCCCTGTGGCAACCGGGAGGGCTCTTCCGTGCAATCCGTTAAAGGCATTGCATTTCACATAGTGGGGGAATTTGCTCGATTGTCCGATGCCGGATACGATAATAAACTGATGCGGCGCGAGGCTGAGTTCAAGAACGGCCTCCTTGAATGTTTTGAGAATTCCGAAATTCCCGCATCCTGGACACCACGCAGGTGTCTGTCCCTTATAATCTTCCAGTACCGGCACTGATTTCTCCTGTAAGTTCTTCTACCAGAAATGGCCTTCCGTCATATCGGTGAATGTGTGATATGAATTCAAATCCGGTCTCGGCCCTCATGATATGCGCAAACTGCCCTGTGGCGTTGTGTTCGATACATACGGAGACCTTCGCATTCCTCAGCAGTGCAAGGTAATCGACTGCATCCGTTGAGGGAAGCGGATAAATCTCTGAAAAATGCAGCATTGCGATAGCAGTGTCTTTTTTCAGAAGTTCAACCGCTTCCTTCATTATCCCGTACGTGGAGCCCCAGCCGCATATCAGGATTTCCGGCTGTCTGCTTCCGTAAAATACGGGCGGCCCGATCTCCTGCCTGATGAGGGGCATTTTGGCAAACAGCCTCTTCCGGACCATCCTGTTCCGTGTCTCGGCATCCTCTATGATATGGCCATCCTCATCGTGCTCGTCACTGTCTGCAATTACAAGGTTCTCTGAATCTCCCGGAACTCCCATCGGGGAAATGCCGCTTTCGGTAAACGCATACCGTTTGTATCCTTCAGTCTTTTTGAACTCGTCTCCCCTGAGGCGATAGTCACGGCAAGTGACCCTTTTCAGCTCGATGTCATCAAATGTCCATCCAGTATCCCCGAGATACTGGTCGAAAATCACAATTGCCGGTATCTGGAATTTCTCGGCCATATCAAAAGCCTTGCCCGTAAGGGAGAATGCCTGCTCAGGTGTGCCGGGCGCAAAGATGACCCGCGGAAATTCACCGTGTCCGGCATGCAGCGCAAACAACAGATCCCCCTGTTCCGTCCTTGTCGGCAGCCCTGTGGCAGGTGCAGGCCTTTGCCCGAGAGCGATAACCACCGGGGTTTCGGTCATCCCGGCAAGGGACAGCCCCTCAGCCATCAGCGCAAACCCTCCTCCTGCTGTCCCTGTCATTGCCCTGACACCCGCAAAAGATGCGCCGATCGCCATGTTGATGGCTGCGACCTCATCCTCGGCCTGTTCGACAATAATCCCGTATTCCTTTTCCCTGCCCGCAAGATAATTCATGATGCCAGTCGAAGGCGTCATCGGATATGCCGAATAAAACCTGCACCCTGCTGCCAGCGCGCCGAATGCGATACCTTCGATGCCCGACATCATCAGCTTCGGGTTTCCAGCCGGCGCGGGAACGAAAGAACATTTCGGGCAGTTCTTCATCGCATATTCATGCCCGGACCGGGCTGCATGCAGGTTGGCCTCGATGACGGCTTCGCCTTTTTTCCCGAAGGTATCCCTGATAATGCCGGAAAGAATTTCCAGATTTAGTCTCAGCATGCCCAGCACTGCCCCGGTTGCAACAGTGTTCGCCATGATCTTGTTCCCATACCCGGCAGCGATATTCAGAAAAGGAATATCGAGGAAATTCAATTTTTCATGGGCATGTCCGAGATAGGAGGCGTCGTATATCAGAAGGCCGCTTTCAGTCAGCTCATGTGCATGAAGTGATATGCTTTCCTTATCGAGGGCGACAAGGATGTCGATACCGGTCCTTGACGCTGCGACCGGTTTTTCCGAAATCCTTATCTGAAAGAAGTTATGTCCCCCCCTTACGCGGGATTCATAATCCTGATGGGTAAAGACATGGTATCCGGAACGCGAAAAAACCCTTGCGAGGGTATCCCCGATGGTCTGGATCCCCTGTCCTGCCTCGCCACCTATCTTTATCGAATAGTCCATATGAATTATATTGATGATTTACATGAGCGATATCCGCTCTCAATAAGTGTTTATTACACGAAACTTTTTTTCAGATTGTTCAGCCAGACGATATGGCTTTTTTCCTCCTTAATGATGGCATCGATAACCTCTTTTTCTTTCACCGACTCCCTCAGCGTGTAATAGTAGAGTAATGTCTCTCTCTCGAAACAGAGAGCGAAATCAATCGCTTCTGCAGCTGTCTTCACATGCTCCAGAGAGGGAAGGCATTTGTCTGTGCCGAGAAAAAATTCTGAATCCACTATCGCCCTGAGATACTGGGCAACCTCATCCCATCCTTCCGGCGAGGTATCCTGAAGCGTCTTTTCGAGCCCGGAGAAACTTGCCCCGTGTCTGAGCTCATGTGCAGCAAGGAGGTCGAACAGCTTTTTCAGCTCGCTGTTGTCATGAAACTTCTTCGCCATTTCCGTGTAGAATTCATTCCCCAGCTTTTCCGCCTGCACAGCCTGTTCAACAATCTCCCTGACCGAAAACGTTACCATATCCCCTCCGTGTTGAAATATTTTGTTCTTTGCAGCATACTTGTTCCCCTTCTGTGAAATAGCATCGCCGCAACGTACCGAACTGATGCCCGTGACACGGAAATCACGGACAACGCCGAATGGCGCGATAGGTCACAGATGAAGCAATAACTTACTTAAAGTTTAGATGATATTCCTGATATCGTCAATATTTATGATTCTTTTCTGGAGGAGATTCACTAACACAATGAAGCCGCCGCATGGAAGGGGTAGCGCTTTTTTTGCTGATTTGCTCCCTCCGGCTATCCGGTGAAGAGGGGGAGAAACGGGATTGGGTGCACCGTGCTCTTCGAGCCTGCATGTATCCGCAAAATCGCATCCATCCTCATAGAAAGGACATGAGGTACAGAGATACCGGAAAAGAATTTCCTGTGTCTTCGCGGCAGGTACACCGTCTGCCTTATCAAACGGTATGTTCAGGCCTTGTCCGTGTAATTTTTCTATTACCAGGAACCCCAAACAGGCAAGGTCTTCCTTTTCTGCAGACTTGTAATATCGACAGAAGGTGCCGCAAAGCTTCTTCCTTATTTCCTCGCTCAATGCCTTCTTTCCGATGCCTTCGGGATTTTCTGTATACCCGTTTATTTTACGTATTCCTCTGTCCGCCTCCCGGTTGACTGTTTCTTCACGGGAATTCTTGCTGATATCCGGGTACCTTTCCCTGGTGCTGAATCAATCTTCAGATATCCGTTGAGAAGGGTAACCCGTTCGTGCATCCATTTTATTCCTGCAGTGTTTCCCGATTCCCTTACCGCCCTGTGATCAAATCCCTTTCCGTCGTCTTCTATCTTAATTTCGAGCCTTTCCGGACTGCAGGTAACACACACCTTCACATCATCTGCACCTGCATGGCGCGACACGTTCGTCAGGGCCTCCTGCACGATGCGGTATGCCGCTGTTTCTATCTCCGGCCCGAAGCGCATATCCAGGCCGCTATGGGTAAATTGCACCTTTATATTTGTCCGTAAGCGGTAACGCTCACAATACCACTGCAACGCTGGCAGCAGTCCCTGGTCATCCAGCATCGACGGGCGCAGATCAAACGACATATTCCGCACCTTGAATATCAGCTCCTGCACAAGAGCAAGTGCATCGTGCATTTTTTGCGGCATCTCTCCTGCAGGAAGTGCAGCAAACCCTTCAAGATACATTCTGAGTCCGTTGAGTGATTGCCCGATCTCATCATGCAGTTCCTGCGCGATTGAGCGGCGTTCATCTTCCTGTACTTCTATCAGGCGACCGGAAAGGGCCTGCAGACGTTCGGCGTATTGTATGAGGGTCTTTTCATCCAGTTTCCGTTCCGTGATATCGCGGATTATTCCAACCGCTTCCCATTTCCCCTTCACCTGTATTACCGAAATGGACGCCTCTATCGGGAACAGTGTTCCGTCTTTTCTGACAGCAAGGAACTCAAGGGTTTTCCCCACAACAGGTCCCTTTCCGGTGGACCGGAATACCCTGAATCCATCCTTGTAGGCCTGGTAATACTCCTGCGGCACGAGAAGCATATGAAGTTCCTTTCCAAGCGCCTCGTTATTTGTGTATCCGAATATTTTTTCTGCTGCCGGATTCCAATAGGAAATTTTTCCCTCATCGTTCATAAGGATCACTGCATCGGTTGCAGTTGCGGTTATTCCACGGAATTTCTCCTCGTTTGCCTTCAGGGCATCTTCAACCCTTTTCCTTTCAAGGATCTCTCCTTCCAGTTCTTCGACTACGATCTCCAGCTGTCTGGTACGATCACTGACCCTTTTCTCCAGTTCTTCATTTAATATCCTGATGGATTCCTCAGCTTTTCTGCGCGCTGTCATGTCGCTTATGACTGCAAAGAAACCGATAAAATTTCCCTTATCGTCATGCATCGGCCTTGGAGAAATGACGGTATGGATTTTCTGTCCGTCTTTCTTCACACAGGTAAGATCATAGGTAACAAATATGCCTTCACCGTGAGCATCGAGATGTTCCCTGAATTTCTCATGTTCTGCGAGATCAATACAATCAGTCGCATGCCGCCCGAGCAGCTCTTCTCTGGGAAAACCGAGCATTTTACAGATGCTGTTGTTCACAAAAGTTATGATGCCGTTCGTGTCCATAACACAGAGGCCCTCATTCATTGTCTCCACCAGCATCTGGTAACGCTCCATGCTTCTCCTGAGCGCCATTTCGGCATGCTTCAGGCGGATTATCGCCTGAATGCGGGCGAGAAATTCATGCGGTGATACCGGACGAACGATATACCCGTCAGCTCCGATTTCGAGGCCCCGAATCTGGTTTTCTGAAGACACCATCATGCCTGAAATCAGAACGACAAAGGTATCCCGGAGGTCGGGGTCTTCCTTGATCTGTTTGCAGAGATCGTATCCGCTGACATCCGGAAGCATTATATCCAGCAGGATGAGGTCCGGATGCGCCATTCTGGCTATCCGCAACCCTTCTTCCCCCGTAGCTGCCGTAAGCACCTGATGGCCGGAGAACTGCAGGATACTTGAGTTCAGGAGAAGGAGATCAGGGTCGTCATCAATACAGAGGACCGTTGCCTTTGCATTTGTCATAAAATCTCCAATTGTTCTGGGAAGAAACGGATTTCCTACAGTATATCACAAATACATTTTCGGAGTGATGCACAACAGGCTTCTGTGATACGGTACAATAAGAACATGAAATATTTTCTCACAGAGGATTGCGTGCTGAAATGGCTTGAAAATCCGTCTGTCTATCACCTCGGACATGATGACCTGTATGAGCTTGATGACCTTTCCTTCGCGTTCCTCAGGAAATGCGCTTCAGACGGCGGCTGCAGCGCGGAACAGACTGAATTTATCCGCTACTGTCTGCATGAAGGGATCCTGACCAAAGACCGGTTGACGACGATGAAACATCCTGCTTTGATAAAATCTCCGGTTCCGTCACTCCGTTATCTGGAACTGCAGATTACAGACAGATGCAATCTCAGGTGCCGGCATTGCTATATCGGAGATACAAAGGTGAGCGTCAGGAGGGGAAAATACCGGAAAAAGGAACTCACGATTACACAGATAAAAAAAATCCTGAAAGAATTTGAGGAAATGCAGGGACTGCGGGTCCTTGTCTCCGGCGGAGAGCCTTTGATTCACAGCCGGTTCGGAATGATTAATGACATGCTCCCCGGATTTTCCGTACGCAAAGTCCTTTTCACAAACGGCCTGCTGCTGACCCGTGCAACGCTCGAAACACTGCATGTGGATGAGATTCAGGTGAGCATCGACGGTCTTCAGCACGCACATGATTCACTAAGGGGGCAGGGAAGTTACAAAGCAGCGCTCAAAGCCGTCTACATGGCTCTCGATTCAGGGTTCGAGGTTTCTGTCTCGACAATGGTCCATCCCGGAAATCTGAACGATTTCGACTCACTGGAGACATTATTCAAAAAAATAGGAATAAGGGACTGGACAGTTGATGTGCCGTGTGTTACCGGGAGACTCAAAGAGCACGGACAGTTTGAAATAAGTCCGGAAGAGGGCGGGAAATACCTTGGGTACGGGTTTGGTGAAGGGCTTCATTCCGGGTCTTCAGGATTTGGATGCGGTCTCCATCTTATGGCGGTAATGGCCGACGGAAATGCTGCAAAATGCACCTTCTATGCGGAAAGCCCTGTCGGCAACATACAGGACGGGCTCAGAAAATGCTGGCAGAGGATACCGCCGGTAAGGCTTGCCGACCTGAAATGCGACTGCGGTCATCTCGAATTATGCCGGGGAGGATGCAGATACAGGGCAGCTCTTCTTGGTGATCCGTACGGCAGGGACCTTTACAAGTGCAAAATGTATGATATAATGTAAAAATAAGCCTGGCATGAAGTCAGGATACTCCTATGAAAGGGGGCAGGAAGTCATGACAATAAAAAAGGTATCAAAGAGGGTTGCGTTGACCTGCAAATGCAAGAGCTCCTGCTAGAATCTTCTGAATTAGTGGGACATATGTAAAAGGACAAAAGAAAGGCGGGAAAAATATCCCGCCTTTCTTTTGTCCTTTTACGTTACTGAATGATAATCGCCTGCACAGGACAAATGTCCGCAGCTTCCTGGCAGTTGCAGGTATCGCACTTGTCAGGCCCTATCACATGTGCCTTGCCATCGTCGCCCACCTTGAACACCTCCGGGCAGATTTCTTCACATGAGGCACATCCCTCGCATAAGTCTTCATCAACTACCGGTTTTGGCATTTCATTCCCTCCGTATATCGAATTTTGCTGGCATTAATCCTTTCTTCCTGTCTTAGCCTTCAGAAAGAAATCATTCCCCGGGTCAAGTGCACGCATAGTTATTTTTTCAGCTCAAAGTTCCTGATAAACTGCCCCACCTGAACACCGAGATAGACACATTTGATATTGTTCATACACTCATCAGCGTCTTTCTTTTCGAGATGTGTGGTAAGCTGATGTTCGCCCTTCTTCATCCTGACAATATAGGCATTCTTTCCTTCGTCGAATTCGAGACTTACCGTGATGCCGTGTTGAAAAATCTCCGGATACATCTCAAGAATTTTGTCCTGCAGTGCATCCTTTGTATATCCCATCCGCATGCCCTCCTTTTGGGAAAATCACCGGGAACAGGTCAGCAGGATTACGCCCACGGTGTTCCGCCGTCAACCATGCTGTGTTCCTCCCACATATACCAGTTTCCGGTGTCCGACATGAAATTATAGGTATTTGCAAAAATCGCATAATGCTGTTCTTCCTCTTTAATAAGCCTCTCAAAAAGGGCCTTCTCTTTCTGCTGCTGTGTTTCTTTCTCGATATGCCTGTAGAATTCGATGCCTTCCTTCTCCATCTGCATGGCAATTTTAAATGCCTCAAGCTCGTCCTGAGTTGCTTCGACCCTGTTCATCATCTGATCCTTCATGGATTCGAATATTGTCTTTATATTCTTCATCGGGCTGACCTGCTGGATTGTTACATCTGCCTCCTTGAATATCTGGGCAAGCATCTTCAGATGCCTCTTTTCATCCTCAGTAACGCTCAAAAACATTTTTTTGCCGACAGGATGACTGGTTTTTTCAGCAGCTTCCGAATAAAAGTCTATTGCGTCTTTTTCCATTTTAATCGCTATTTCAATCGCATTCATCTTATCCTCCCTTTCTGCATGCTCTTGTTTTTCAGTTTAGTCATTTTGCCAAGGATTATCAACACCCCGTGAAAAGTTTGCATCGTCAGTACGTCTCGAAGCTGACAAATTCATCGATATTCCTCCTGAATGCCCTTGGAAGAAGGGGTACCCCTGACTTCAGGTATCCCACAGCTATCAGCATCGGGATAATCTTGTCTGCTGGTACGCCGAATTCCTTCTTAATGCAGTCTTCCTCAAACCCGTCCATGGGATGGGTATCAAGACCCAGTCCCTTTGCAGCCAGCATCAGATTCATTGCGAACAGTGCGGTATTTTTTGCCGCAAATATCTTGCGCTTCAGGCTTTCTTCGGTGCCCTGGAGGTTCCTTGCAATGGTGGCATATGTCTCTCTTTTCTCGGGCGTCAGAAATCCCAGTTCTATCCAGCTGTCGAGTACCCGGTCCAGATTTTCTTCCAGTCCTTTCGGATCAGCAATCATGATGAGCACCGCTGATGCCTCCTCAACCTTTGGCTGGTTGAATGCGCATCTCCTTAAGGTCTTCTTTTTTTCCGGATCACGCACCACAATTACCCTCCATGGCTGGAGATTGAATGAGGATGGAGAAAGGTTTCCAATTTCAAGCAGTTCCCTGAGGGTTCTGTCGGAAATCTCCTTGCCGGACTCGAAATAATTTATAGAGCGCCGCTCTTTTATCGTCTGGATTACGTCCATGGCAAACTCCTTTCCGGATAGCTTATATATGAATTTTTATAGTTTTATATTAATATATTCAGAAATAAAGTCAAGTCTACTCAACGCATGAATAACGTGTCCTTCATACAGGTCTATCCGACTCTGCGATGCAATCAGCGCTGCGGGTTTTGCTTCAACCAGACGATTCCCGCGATGTCGTCGTACAGGGATATGTCCGCGGATGAAGCGTTTCTGCTGGCTGATTTCCTTGTAAAAAACGGTTTCCGGGAAGTTGATGTCCTTGGTGGTGAACCGATGCTTCTGCCCTGGATGAAGGATTTCATCGCTCACATAGCTCACAAAGGTCTGATCATCAATGTCAGCACAAATGGCAGCATGCCGGAAAAAATCCGGGAGCTCGCGGATATTACGTCTGATCGTATGAATATCGGCTTCTCCCTGCACGGTCTCCGTGAAACACATAACGCCTTAACGGGCTCTGACAATTATGCGCAGATACTCAGAGGGATAGAAATCATGCTCCGTGCAGAAAAAAACCCGATCGTGAAAAGCGCTCTCACCAGGGAAAATACCGACGAAATCCCTGATCTTGCCGTGTTTCTGAAAAACCTCGGGGTAACGCGGTACTACGTACTTCACGAAGATACCATCGGCAGAAGAAATGCATCCGGATTCTCATTTCCTGAATTCTGGAAGTGTTACCTCAGAATAAAAAACGATCTGGCGGGGATTCTTGACATCGGCTTTGTTGCTGCCTCTGCATTCTACAAGTCAGGAGGCAGCAGGGGTATCCGATGTGATGCAGGAGTGGAAAAAATGGCGTTACTGCCGGACGGTTCGGCATTCCCGTGCAACCTCTTTTTCGGTTTCGATGAGTTCCGCCTGGGGAATATTTTCAAAGATGAATTTGTAGAGATCGCGGGGAGTCCGGTGATTGAAAATTTGCGCAACTTTCAGGTAAATCAGTGCCGGGTCATTTCCTGCCGTCATCACGCGACCTGCACAGGAGGCTGTCCCGCGCACAGCTACTTTTTTCACGGTTCTGTTGACGCTCCGGATCCCCGATGCAGTCTTGAATATCAGACATAGATACACAGTGGTGGAGTGTACGGATACCCCTTCTATCTCTGATGCTCTTCGCCCTTTATGACAAGCCAGTAGACAAAGCCAATGACCAGGATCGATGCGATCAGATAGACCATCATCTCTGACTGATCATGCCTGAGTGTCGCAATCATCGTCTCCCTGATCACTGCAACGAGTGCAACGCTTATAAATACGCTGATACGGAATTTCCCGCCTTTGAGGTGGGATATCTCCGTGTTCATCAGTTCGATCATCACCCAAATGATCAGCAGGGAACCGAGTGAAGAGATTATCCCCTTTTCCAGGTCTCCGGAGAACAGTTGTTTGACATCGGTGATAAAGAGTGCTATCGCCCCAAGTGTAAGACCTATTAATGCCAGGACAAGCACAAGATTCGCGCTCTGGAGAAATTTCTCAGAAAAATCGACGAGGGCGCTTTTGATGCGGTAAAGGGAAGAGTAATTCCTGATTTCTTCCTCAATATAGGATGATGTCATGACATCAAGGTTAATATCGAGAATCTTCTCAAAGGCAAGGACATTTGCGATAACCTCTTCTTCCGGCTCTCTCTGGCTATAAAGGATATTCACACACAGGGTTCTGATGATGTTCACAGCCCTGTTCAGATAATGTGCGTCTACCGCCCTTTTCACATGCACAATCCCTATCTTGATGAGTCTTTCATAGTACGTGTTGTCATACTTTCCCTCAAACATGGCAAGGAACCATTTCTGCTGGGCTGCCAGCAAATGTGCCCTGCTGGATTCCTCATCCAGCAGTCTTGCGCCGATTTTTGTGCTCATAATATAGGCACTGAGAGCGCCTGATATTTCTTCCACATGAACCTCCAGAACAGGTTTGAGTCTCATAAGTCTCTGCTCATCATCAGCGGTAAATTTATAATTATCCTTAATTTCCCTGAATGATCTCATCATATTTCAATCGCATACTATCGCGCATACATTTTTTATACTACTGTCATTCGCAGATATTCCAGCATGATGTCTGCTTTTCATCATTACGCCATCGGATATAAAAATCATTATAGCAAATATTTATTTCCATTACCTGTAAACATATTACACTGCGGGATAAACAGAACACATTTTGTTGTTTGGTCATTTGGCGTGTCACGAAAGGTTTACAATAACGCAACAAAATGGAAAAATTATTTATTCGACAATAATTTTTATTTTATGATATTATTTATTAAATAATAACTATTAAAATTTGGAAGATAAGTTTATGGTTCAGGAGAAACGGTTCAAGCGAACTCCCCAGAGACTGGCGATACTTGATTTGCTGAGGGAAAAGACGGCACATCCTTCGGCAGAAGATATATACAAGGATATCCGAAAAAGATTCCCGACAATGTCGCTTGCTACTGTCTATAATACGCTTGAGACGCTTATGAAACAGGGATCAATTCGCGCGCTGACGATAGATGCGCAGAAAAAACGTTTCGATCCTAATCCGAAACCACACCATCATCTTATCTGTACAGGATGTAAAAGGATTATCGATATCCATATCGAATATCAGCTCCAGGTTCCCGAAGACAAGAAGATGGGGTTTCATGTCATCGGTAATCATATCGAATTTTACGGTGTCTGCCCCGACTGCAGAAAACAGGGTACTGAATAACCATGGAGCATAGAAAATATGGAAATCTTACAGAGCGTTTTAACTGTTCTTTGGGGTTGGCACATTTGGGAGGAGGCTATTTCCTGGTCCCTATACCCCCTTCCTGAATGACGTGAATTCAACTATAATCGAAAGAGAGGTCTACCAGTTATGACAAAAGTCGGACAGAAATACAAATGCAACATCTGCGGGAACGAGGTAGTGGTGACGAATGCGGGTTCCGGTGAACTCGTCTGCTGCGGACAGCCAATGGACGTCATCGGTGAAGGGTTTGTCTGTAAATAGCAATCCGGACAATCATTCTCTTTCACGAATTTTCCTGCAGTGCGGTTGAAGCTTCCTTCAATCCTGCATTGAGGGGAATACAACTGCGATAATGAAAAAAATATTGGGGGCTTTACAAAAGCTCAGCGAGAGGAGGCCATATGCAGGCGACTGAGATTAAACCCGGCATTTTCTGGGTAGGAGTAATCGATTGGGCGGTCAGGGATTTTCATGGCTATGTCACACCGAATGGCACTACGTACAACAACTATCTGATCATGGACGAACAGATAACCCTTTGCGATACCGTGAAGCATGCATTCTCAGAGATTACCATAGAGAACATCAGAAGTCTTACCGACCCGTCCATGATAAAAAATATCATAATCAACCATATCGAAAACGATCATGTATCGAGCATCGGCGATATCATGCACCTCACACCTAATGCAACGATATATATCACCGACAAGGGGAAAAAGGGGCTCGAAAGGTTTTTCGACGCCTCGAAGTGGAATATCAAAGTTGTAAAAACCGGGGATACGCTGAATATCGGGAAGAGGAATCTGCTCTTTCTCGAGACGCCGATGCTCCACTGGCCTGATTCAATGATGACCTATGTCAGGGAAGATAATCTCCTTATCAGCCAGGATGCGTTCGGACAGCATTATGCATCTGCAGCCCGGTTCGACGACGAGTTCATCACCTGTCACTCCATGAACGAACTTGAGGATGCGGTGAAGGACTATTATGCCAATATCCTGATGCCCTTCGGGACACTGATCAAGACAAAAATCGCTGAGGTGCAGAAACTCGGACTCGACATCGACATGATAGCTCCTGACCACGGTATTATCTGGAGAAAAGACCCCGCGAAAATCATGAACATGTATCTTGATATGGCAAACGGGAAGGCGGATTTGAGGGTTGTAATCATTTATGATACGATGTGGCACAGTACGGAGCAGATGACTGTCCCCTTAATGCAGGGGATTAAGGATGAGGGGATCGACGTTAAGATCGTCAAACTCAGGGCAAGCCCTGTGAGTTTCGCGGTCAAGGAATTCTGGAAGGCCAGGGCATGCCTGATCGGCTCCCCTACCCTTAATAACTCGCTGTTCCCCACAGTAGCTGAATTCCTTACCTATCTGAAAGGCCTGAGGCCGAAAAATCGTATGGCAGCAGCCTTTGGGAGTTACGGATGGGGAGGAGGCGCGTTAAAAGACATATATGAAGCGATAAAGACGATGGGACTCGAACCTGTGGAGCCCGGGGTGCAGGTTGTCTATAAGCCCTCTGCCGATGATCATAAAAAATGCTATGAATTCGGGAGGGAATTTGCACAGAAGGTGAAGGCATTCCATGCGAATTTCGTATAAGGGACTAAGGAAAAAGGGGTTCCCGGAACTGGGAACTTCATGAGAAATCTGCCGGATTGAGGAGGGGAATATGCCAAAATTTCCGGAACAGTATGTGAGCATTAAGAAAAGGTTCAAGAAATTTTTCGCTGCTGTCGATAATCTCGGGAAGGTTACACGCAGTGCAGGCCCTATCGACAGAAAGACGTCACATCTGATACAGCTTGCGGCGGCGGCAGCCGCAAAATCAGAAGGTTCCGTGCACTCGCATACCAGAAGGGCTCTTGAAGCCGGAGCATCCGCGGATGAAATATATCATGCGCTGATATTGCTCACCAGCATCATCGGGTTCCCGTCGGTATCTGCTGCGCTGAGCTGGGCGGATGATATACTCCAGCAGCGGCAGGTGTAAGTCTTGTGTATCACTGAAGGTTTTCAAAATTTTATTAAAAACCTGTTAAGGAGGCAATTATGTCAAAGACAGAAAAAAATCTGCTCGAAGCGTTTGCCGGAGAGTCACAGGCAAACAGAAAATACACTGCATATGCAAAAAAAGCTGAATCGGAAGGCTTCGCCCAGATCGCAAAACTCTTCAGGGCTGCTGCCGAAGCTGAGACCGTCCACGCCCTGAATCATCTGAGGGAGATTGGGGGCATAAAAAGTACGAATGAAAATCTCGAAGCCGCTATCAGCGGAGAGAGTTACGAATTTCAGAAAATGTACCCTAAGATGATAGCAGAAGCTGATGCTGAAGGAGCAAAATCCGCCATGCGAAGCTTCCACCTCGCAAATGAGGTAGAAAAAATCCATGCAGACCTTTACAGGAAAGCGCTTGAAAACATCGGAAAGAATCCTGACGTGGACTACCACGTCTGCGAGGTTTGCGGCAATACCGTTGAAGGTGAACCACCGGACAAATGCCCTGTCTGTGGCGCACCGAAAAAAATGTTCAAGAAGATTGACTGATATACCCGATATCAAATATAACGCTGACACCCTTATTCGGCGATTATTAGGAGGGGGCCGGAAGGTCCGCTGGTCTCCTGCAGGATGATGATGTTGTTGCCTGATACAGCAGGGACAACAGACAATCCTGCTGCAGTTCACCCTGAATAGCACCCCATATTAGGGGGAACGGTGAGAGAAATTCCGCTCGGGTTGGAATACCTGGAAAGGAGTTGTTCATGAAGATCCTCACATTCATCGTATCAGCTTTTCTCTTCCTGTCTTTTCTTCCCGGTATCGTCATTGACGCATCTGGTGAAGCAGGAGATACCGCAATTGCAACTCCCCTGAGTTCCCAGACACAGATGTGCATCGGTTGCCACAGCAGGTATACGCCGGGGATTGTCATGGACTGGAAGACCAGCAGGCATGCACAGAACACTCCCGCTTCGGGGATGAAAAAACCGGATCTGGAAAAAAGGATATCTGCCCGGAATCTCCCTGATGCACTGCTCAATTACGCAGTCGGTTGCTATGAATGCCACAGTCTCAATCCCTCGGGGCACAGGGACAATTTCGGCCATATGGGGCAGAAGATAAATGTGGTTGTCACGCCGAATGACTGCAACACCTGCCATCCTGTCGAATTTGCGCAGTTTTCAAAGAGCAAAATGGCTTACGCCTACAGGAATATCATGGATAACCCTGTTTACAGAACTCTGATAGATACCTCTGTAGGGCTTGCAGCATTTGAGAAAAATACACTCTCAACCCAAAAAGCTTCGGACAGTACCCTTCATGAAACATGCCTCGGCTGTCACGGCACAGATGTGACGCTGAAAGGGATGAAAAACATCTCCAGTGCACTGGGGCCGATCGAAGTTCCCGACCTCACAAACTGGCCGAACCAGGGTATCGGAAGACTGAACCCTGACGGAAGCCTAGGAACCTGTGCAGCCTGCCATGCACGCCATGGGTTCTCGGTTGAGGTTGCACGGAAACCTTACACCTGCAGCCAGTGTCATCATGAACCTGATGTGCCGGCATGGGAAGTATACGAAGAAAGCAAGCATGGCAATATCTATGCGTCAAAGGGGAAAGACTGGAACTTCAGCAATATTCCATGGAAGATAGGACAGGACATTAAGGCCCCGACATGCGCAACGTGTCATAACAGCCTCCTCATTTCTGATGATGGGTCGGTCATCGCCGAAAGAACACATGATTTTGGTTCGCGGCTATGGGTCAGGCTCTTCGGGCTGATTTACAGTGTTCCTCAGCCTAAATCAGGAGATACGACGATTATAAAAAACAGGGAGGGCCTCCCCTTACCTGCAACGTTCACAAACGAGCCCGCTTCAGAATTCCTCATTGACAAGCAGGAGCAGGAAAAAAGATATCAGGTTATGAGCAAGGTCTGCAAGAGCTGCCACAGCACGAATTGGGTTAATGGGCATTTTGAAAAAATGGATAATACCATCAGAGAAACGAATGAGATGACGTTTACCGCAACGAAACTCCTAATGGATGCGTGGAGCAAAGGAATTGAAGACAAGTCGAACCCGTTCGACGAATCAATCGAGAAGATGTGGACAAAACAGTGGCTTTTCTATTCGAACTCAATACGCTATTCTTCTGCAATGACCGGTGCACCGGATTATACTTCGTTCAAGAACGGCTGGTGGAACCTGAACGAGAATCTGCGTCTTATGAAAGATGCAATAGAACTCAGGAGGAATGAGAATGACAGGGACTGATTTGCACATCACCGCGTTTCTTGGAAGCCCGCGCAAAGAAGGCAATACTGAAATCCTCCTGAACGAGACACTCAGGGGGATACGGGAAGCGGGATTCCAGGTTCAGGTCTTTTCGCTGAATGAGATGCAGATCGCGCCATGTCAGAACTGCGGGGGATGTGAAGAAACCGGAACCTGCATCTACGACGACGACATGTCCCAGATTTATCAGGCAATCCGCGCTGCTGAACGGTTCGTGCTCGCCTCACCAATCTTTTTCTTCAGCGTCAGCGCACAGACCAAGAACATGGTGGACAGATGCCAGGCATTCTGGTGTGAAAAATACCTGCTGAAGAAACCGATCCCTGAGGGTCCTTATGGCAGGAAGGGGCTGCTGCTGCTGGTCGGCGGGATGAAGAAAGAAATCGGCATTCACTGCGCCGACGCAACTGCACAGGCTTTTTTCAGGACTATCAGCGTACCTGAACACAGAACGCTCTCATATCTGGGTGTGGACGCCAAAGGAGATATTATGAAACACCCGACCGCGCTTAGGGACGCATATGAGGCAGGGAAAAATCTGGTCAGTGTCTGACCCGCTTCCATCTCCTGTGAATCCAGAGCCACTCTGCCGGATGCTTCTGTATATATTGCTCTATACAGCGTGAAAAGGCGATGGTATCTTCCCTGACTGCCAGTTCCCTGTCGCCGTTCCGGGAAAGTGCGATCTCCTGATATATTTCCATCTCATGTCCCTTGTCAGTTCTGTGAATAAAGACCGGGAGGACCGCGGCACCGGTTTTTCTTGCGATCATCGCGGGCACTTTTGACGTCCATGCACCCCTCCCGAGAAAATCTATCACATATCCTTCATCTTTCATAACAGCCTGATCCATCAGGATGCCAACCCCACGGTTACTCTTCAGTGTCTGAATGACAGGTTTTAACGCTCCTTTTTTGTAGATCACCCTGTTGCCGTATTTCTTTCTCAGTGTTTCGACAAGACGGTTGACATACGGGTTGTTGATAGGCCGTGCAATAACCGCAGTCCCGGGCAATTTTGCAGAGGCGGTAACTGCCAGCAGTTCCCAGTTCCCGCAGTGGCCTGAGATGAATAAAATCCCCCTCCCTTTTGATTTTGCAATTTCGAAATTCTCGGCGCCTTTCATACGCACCGACTCAATAATCTTTCCTCCAAGGCCATAGTAGATTTTTATCACCTCTGCCAGTGACCTCCCGAGATTCCTGAAATTCTCCTTTATTATCGTCTGTGCCGGAACAGAAATTCTTATACCCCGAGATGCTACGGATTTTTCAAGATTATCGAGAGCAACCTCTCTTCTGCTCTTCCAGAAGTAAAAAAAGAAAAGGCCGAGCATTTCCCCGGCCCTTAATGCCAGACTACGCGGAAGCACAGCTATCGGCAGGGAGAGGATAAGGTACAAGATGGCTTCAGCCAGCCATACCGCCTTTTTCATTCTCTTTCTTTTCTTCCTGATTGACTTCTTTTGTTTCTTTGTTTTCCTCTTTTTCCTTCTTCTTCTCCATGGAATCGGAAATCTCTGTTAGCCGTTTTGCAACGAGATAATTGAAGGTGTTCTCCGGGTAGACTCCATCCCCTCCGGCTTCACCCATCTGCATTCCGGTCAGTAGTTCCAGGCCCTCATCGGCCTTCTCGATAGGATATATGAAGAACTCCCCTTTTCTTACCGCATCTACCACATCCTTCTTCAGCATCAGGTTTTTCACGTTTCTTGCGGGGATAATCACGCCATGGCTTCCGTCCAGTTCGGTCAGCCTGCACAGATCAAAAAAACCCTCTATCTTTTCGTTAATCCCGCCAACTGGCTGCACCTCTCCGTTCTGATCCATTGACCCGGTTACCGCGATGTTCTGCGCGATAGGGACATCTGCGATACTGCTCAGAAGCGCATACAGTTCAGCGCATGAAGCGCTATCGCCCTCTACCATGTCATAGAGCTGCTCAAATGTAATCGAAGCAGACAGGCTTATCGGTTTTTTTCTGGCGTATCTGCTCCCGAGAAAGTGCGTGATGATAAGGATTGCCTTCTCATGTATCTTGCCGCTCATCTTGGTTTCCCTTTCTATGTTCACCACGCCCGATTTTCCGGTGTACGTCCTGGCAGTTATTCTCGAAGGCTTGCCAAAACGGTAATCTCCAAGGTCAAGGACAGCAAGACCGTTGATCTGTCCTGTTTTCGCTCCTGCGGTATCTACGATAATCGTCCCTTCAAGTACCATTTCCCTGAGACGCTCTTCTATCCTGTTTTTCCGCAGCACCCTCTCATCAATAGCCCTCTGGACATGTTCATCGGTGACCACCCTGCTGCCCGATTTTGCAGCCCAGTAGCTTGCTTCCCTCACGATATCGGAAATGTCGCTGAACCGTGAAGACAGCTTGCGCTGATGTTCTGCCAGGCGCGAACCGACCTCAACAATTTTTGCAACCCCTTTCTTCTCAAAAGGCAGGAGATTCTCTTCCTTAATAAGCGCCGCAAGGAAAGACGCATATTTCCTGATGTTTTCATCGGTGCGGGGCATCCTGCTTTCAAAATCGGCCTTGACCTTGAAAAGTTCCCTGTACTCTTCATCAAGATTATAAAGGAGGTAATAAAGATACGGATTCCCTATGAGTATCACCTTAATGTCCAGGGGGATTGCTTCCGGTTTGAGGGTAGTTGTCGAAACCAGGCGATACTGTTCCCAGACATCCTCTATCTTCAATTCCCTGTTCCGGATGGCCCGCTTCAACGCATCATAGGAAAACAGGTTTCTCAGCAGGTCAATGGCATTTATTACGATATATCCGCCGTTTGCCTTATAGAGCGAACCTGCCTTGATCATCGAAAAGTCAGTCATCGCAATCCCGTACTGAAACTTGTGCTCTATCCTTCCGAACAGATTGTAATACGTCGGGTTGCTTTCAAAGACACATGGGGCGCCACTGCATTCGCTGTTGTTCACCAAAATGTTCACCGTATATCTCGTGAACGTCGGCTCTGTCCTGGGCATTCTCATGAACGGCAACTGGGAGGGCTGTTCTTCCTGAACCTTGAAGTCATCAAGGTGATCAAGCATATCTTCCCTGGCATGTTCGAGATAGGTGATAATCTTCTCATATTCGGCATATTTTCCTTTGAGTTCGTCAATGAGATGTCCGATGGAGGAAAGGGCAGCCTCCTTCTCAAGCATCCCGATAGTCTCTTTGACCGTTTTTTCCGTTTCGCGGACTATCCGCACGACATCGTTCAGTTTTTCCTGAAGGGCCTTGCCTATCTCGTCTATCCTTTTTTTTGTCTTCTCATCAAGTGCTTCATACTCTTCCTCTGTCAGCGGCTCGCCGGTCTTTTTTACAGGGACGATGATCAGTCCGCTCACTGTCTTGCGGACCGAGAAGCCCTTTTCCTGTGCTTCTGTCTCGAGACCCGCGAATATTTCCTTCTGTTTCCTCTGCGATTCCTCGATAATCTTGCTCTTCTGTTTTTCATATTCCTTGGATTCGAATACCTTCGGGATTTCTGCCCTGAGGATCTTGATCACATCATCCATATCTTTCTGAAACACTGCAGCCTTGCCGGGCGCAAGCGGGATCGCAACCGGGGCATCAGGGTCCCTGAAATTATAAACATAGCACCAGTCCTGGGGCACAGGTTCCTTCATCGCCTTTTCAGAAAGGAATGAACGAACTGTTGTCATCTTCCCCGTACCATGCTCTCCGAGTATGAATATATTAAACCCGGTACTCTCAAGGCTCAGACCAAAATCAAGGGCATGCAGTGCCCTTTCCTGGCCTATGGTTTCCTTGACATCAGGCAGTTCGTCGGTGGTACTAAAGGAAAAGATATCGGGGTCGCAAATACTGTAAAGCATATCAGCACGTAACTTATCTGGCATCGGGTACCTCCCTAATGAGTATTTTCCGGCACAAAAAGGTTGCCACAATCTACAAATTTTACACGGTTCTTCCGCTGGTTTTCAAGTTTGTCACATGGGGGGGGCCCCGCAGGCCGGCTACACTGTTTATGCCCTTGGGTGATGTTTTGTGTACACCTGCCTGAGCCTGTCTGTCGTCACCCTGGTATATATCTGCGTCGTGGAGATGTCAGAATGTCCGAGCATCTTCTGGAGAGACCTGAGGTCAGCGCCTCCCTCAAGCATATGTGTTGCGAAGGAATGCCGTATTGCATGTGGTGATATCTCTATGCCTGCCCGTTTTCCTATCCTTTTCACCGTCTGCCAGAAACGCTGCCGGGTCATTGCCTTTCCCCTGTTGGTAACAAAAAGATACGGGGAACGCTTCTTTTTTAATATCTCTCCTCTCTGGAGTCCCACGTATTTCTTGAGCAACCCGACAGCCCTCATGTTGACCGGCACGATTCTTTCTTTGGACCCTTTTCCCATAACCCGAAGGAATCCGGCCTCAAAATTGATATCTTCGAGTTTTAAAAAAACCAGTTCGCTGACCCTGAGTCCTGAGGAATACATGAGTTCAAACATGACGTAATCTCTCATTACGGTCGGGTTGGATATCTCACTACTGAATTCTGAAAGGAGTGCTTCGATGTCCGAAATGCTCATTGACTTCGGGAGCCGTTCCCACTTCTTCGGTGTCTCGAGATTCTCCGAAGGATCCTCACGGATCACTGCCTCGATGATAAGGTATTTGCACAACCCCTTAATTGCCGAAATAAACCTGCAGATGCTCGCTACAGAATACCCTTCATCCCTGAGATGTTCCATGAAATCAACAATATCAGCCCTTGCAAAACGCTCCGTGTCCTTGTCCCTTGCCTTGAGGAATTCAAGGAATTTCTTAAGATCAAGATGATAGGACTCAACAGTATTTCTCGAGAGCCCCCTCTCCGCGGTCAGATATGCCAGAAAATCTTGTATCAGATCCATGCACACATCGCCTTATTATTCACCCTCATATGATTTCCTTATACAGCACCATTCATACAATATATATCAATTTTATCATGAGGCATAATATCCCGGGGGCACCATGATGTGGAGCCTTCCTTTTCTGTCGATACCGAGCCGGCACACATTCGATGCCGCCGTCTTACATGCCCGACGTATAGATCGACTTCATTTCATCCGAATAATCGCCTGCTTCCGTATAAAGATACAATGGCTTTTCGACCTTTACCCCTGCACTGCCTCCTTTGACCGCTTCCACCAGAAATATCTTTGACTCCGAGGACATATTCGAATGGATGAACCTCAGTCTCTTTGGTTCGAGGTTCTTATCCCTCAACTCTTCGATAAGTTCGGGAAGCCTGCCGGGATGATAAATCATGCATACCCTGCCTTTCTCCCTCAGGCAGAAAGAAGCCGCCTTTATAAGCTCATGGAGCATGAGCTTTATTTCGTGCCTTGCAACTGCCCTTTCTTCTCCGATACTGATACGCCCGCTTCCGGAAGTTCTGAACGGAGGGTTTGACACGGCAAGGTCATACTTTCCGTGGAAAGAATTCAGCGATGGAATATCCCGCAAATCATACCTCTTCGCCCTTACTCTGCCGTCAAGCCCGTTCAGCGCAATGTTTTTTTCCGCAAGCCCGATGAGGCTTTCCTGCACCTCAAGAAGGTCTACCGACGCCCGGGGATATTTCTTTGCAAGGAGCATCCCGATAATCCCTGATCCTGCACCCAGATCGGCAATGGTGCCGACGTTATTGAGGGCTACAAAATCAAACAGAAGAAGTGAGTCGACAGAGAAGCGGTACCCTTTTTTTGACTGATAGAGTTGTATGTCGCGGATGTTGTCAAGCGAAATATCCATTCCGTATCTTTTTCAGGTCTTTTCTCTTACCGTATCCTGCACAATCCCTTTCTCATGCAGGAAGGAGATGAATATCTCTACCACGCGGGGGTCGAACTGGATTCCTGAGAACCTTCTGATTTCCTGAATGGCGTCCGCCATCGAAAGGGCATTCCGGTAAGGCCTGTCCGTGGTCATGGCGCCGAATGCATCCGCAACAGCAATAATCCTTGCACCAAGGGGGATTGCTTCACCCCTGAGTCCGTCCGGATAGCCCGAACCATCAAAAGACTCATGATGATGTCTGATGATCTCTCTTGCCTCCTTTATCGGCGCTACAGGCTCAATGATCTTTGCGCCATCTACAGGATGTTTCTTTATAATATTCATTTCCTCCTCGGACAGCTTGCCGTCCTTCATGAGAATGTGATCAGGAACGCAAATCTTGCCCAGATCGTGCAGCAGTGCAGCTTTTCTGATGTTTTCAATATCATTCTCGGGAAGCCCCATCTTTCGCGCGATCTCTACTGAGTATTCGGAAATATCCTTCATATGTTTGTCAGTATACAAATCCCTCGCCTCAACTACCCCGGACAACGTAACGATCATCGAGAGATAGGACTGCTGGAGTTTCTCATAAAGATGGGCATTTTCTATGGCAGCGGCAGCCTGTCCGCTCAGGACCGAAACAAGTTCGATCTCCGACGAAGAAAAAGAATGCCCGGGGTCAAGCCTGCTGATACAGAGAAGGCCGATTATATTTCCCCTGATCGAGAGCGGGACAGAAACGTAGGAAGACATCCCGTAGCCCTTGTTGATTTCATGAAAGTCCCGGTTCAACCCGATTTCATTGGTAATAAGCAGGGGATTGTTTTCCTTAAAGACAGATTCAGCATGGTGCACAAAATCCGGCGATAACCCGTAATGCTCTTTCAGATGCAGCCTGCCGGTATTTTCATCGAACAAAGCAAGCCATACCCTCTCTGCGTGTGTTTCCTTTACCACAGTATCCACTATCAGCTTGAGCAAACGTTTCTGGTCCACTTCCCCTATTATTTCCTTGCTCACTTCAAAAAGCGGCATCAATGCCCGCATCCTGATGTTTTCTCTCAGCAGCCTCGCCTTTTCGAGAGCTTCAGCAACAGCAGCCTGAAGTTCAAGCGGAGTAAATGGTTTCAATATGAACCCCTGCGCACCTAATCTGAGCGCATTGATCGCGGTATCAAGTGTCCCATGACCGGTAATGACGATAATCGGGATCTCTGTATTATGGGTTCGCACCTGCCTGATCACATCAAGGCCGTTCATGTCCGGCATTTTGATATCGGTCAGGATAAGATCAAACCTGTCCTCTGACAGAAGTTTCATTCCCGTTTTTCCGTCAGCGGCCGTTTTCACACGGTACTCGGTCTTGGAGAGGATGTCTCTGGAAAGCTGAAGGATAAACTCCTCATCGTCTATTATGAGGACACTTTCTTTTTGCATGTCAATGAATCACCTTAGAGTATGTCGCTCCATATGATACCAGTTTTTTTTACGGTAATTCCATGCATAAAAAAGGCCATGCTTAAATGCATGGCCTTTGTGAGTGTGTTGAATTACTATGGAATGCTTTTATCCTACCTGAACTTCTCTCCTATCTGCACTCTGGTGACTGCCCTTTCAAGGGATGAGGATGCACGTGCAAAATCGAACTCTTCTGCTTTCTTGAGTCTTTCTTCTGCCCTTTTCATCGCAGCCTTTGCCCTCTCAACATTTATATCCTCAGATTTCTCTGCACTGTCGGCGAGTACCATGACCCTGTCGGGCCCGACCTCTGCATATCCCCAGTTTACAAAGATATATTTTATTGCATTACCCTTTTTATAAGAGAGCATCCCTATTTTCAGGGTTGTAAAGAAAGGCACGTGTCCTGGAAGTACCCCGAACTCACCTTCACTTCCGGAACAGGTGACTTCATCAACATCCTCGCTTAATATAAGGCCATACGGGGCAACAACCTCAAGTGTTAATTTGCTTTCTTTCTCCATATTTCTCCTGCCTTAATCTTGACTTTCTTTATGCCTATCTGCTCCAGCCGAGTTTCTTGGCCTTCTCTTCAACCTCTTCAATCGGGCCTACCATATAGAATGCCTGTTCAGGAATGTCATCGTACTGTCCTTCAACAATAGCCTTAAAGCCTTTTATGGTATCGGCAGTCTTGACATATTTACCTGCCTGGCCTGTAAATGTTTCCGCGACATGGAACGGCTGGCTCAGGAATCTCTGAAGTTTCCTTGCCCTTGCAACGATCATTTTATCATCTTCCGAAAGTTCCTCGATACCGAGGATCGCGATGATGTCCTGGAGTTCTTTGTACCTCTGGAGTGTTTTCTGAACGTTTCTTGCAACGGCATAATGTTCTTCGCCGATTACCTTTGGATCAAGGATTCTTGATGTTGAATCAAGGGGATCGACAGCAGGATAGATACCAAGCTCTGCAATCTGCCGTGAAAGAACGACGGTTCCGTCAAGATGCGTAAACGCTGTGGCAACCGCAGGGTCTGTAAGGTCGTCAGCAGGGACATAAATCGCCTGCATGGAGGTAATCGCGCCCTTCTTTGTCGTGGTAATTCTTTCCTGGAGTGCGCCCATGTCTGTTCCGAGAGTAGGCTGATATCCGACCGCTGAAGGCATTCTTCCGAGAAGCGCGGAAACCTCGGCCCATGCGAGTGTGTATCTGAAAATGTTATCGATGAACAGGAGAACGTCCTGTCCCTGATCCCTGAAGTATTCTGCACAGGTCAGGGCGCTCAGTCCGACGTTTGCTCTCGCGCCGGGAGGCTCGTTCATCTGACCGTAAATAAGGGCTGCCTTTGGCAAAACGCCTGAATGCTTCATTTCCAGATAAAGGTCATTTCCTTCCCTTGTTCTTTCACCAACGCCTGCAAACACGGAGATACCGCCGTGGACCATGGCGATGTTGTTGATCATCTCCATGATAATAACGGTTTTTCCGACTCCTGCACCACCGAACATTCCCATTTTACCGCCACGAACAAACGGGATGAGAAGGTCAAAAACCTTCACGCCTGTCTCAAATGCCTGGGTAGTAGCTTCCTGTTCGGTAAAATCAGGAGCAGGTCTGTGAATAGGCATTCTCTCTGTTGTTTCTATTGATCCCATTTCATCAATAGGGTCACCTACGACATTTATGATTCTTCCTAATGATGACTTGCCAACCGGCACACTTATGGGTTGGCCTGTATCAACGACCTCCATGCCTCTCACCATACCATCCGTGGGTCCCATGGCAATTGTTCTCACCTTGTTCTCACCAAGATGAATGGCCGCTTCCAGGGTAACATGGATCTCCGGTATGCCCTTTTCAGGGTCTCCGGCAAAATCTACCGTCACAGCATCACGTACTTTCGGCAACTGTTTTTCGAATTCGACGTCTACTACTGCACCTATTACCTGTGATATTTTTCCTACATTCATTTCAATACCCCCTAAGCTATATTAAAAATCCTTGAACTTTATAATCCCTAATCCTTCAACGCCTCAACGCCGCCGACGATATCCATCAGTTCTTTAGTAATTGAGGCTTGCCTTACTTTATTGGCCAGGAGCGTTACTTTGCTGATCAGTTCAGAACAATTCTTTGTCGCGTTCTCCATGGCTGCCATTCTTGCCGCTTCCTCTGCAGCTGATGATTCAAGCAACGCCCGGTAAATCTGTATTTCAATGTATTTCGGCAACAGTCTCTCAAATATTGCTGCTCGGGACGGTTCATAAAGGTAATCAGCGGTCATCGCCGTTTCCTTCTTTTCCTCTCCTCCTGCCAGCTTTCCTACAGGAAGAAGTTTCATGGAAGTAACTTTCTGTGAGATAAGGGACTTGAATTCGTTATAAAAAACAATTACCTCATCAAACGACTCATTTGTATAATGCTCTGTGAGATTGCCTGCGATCTCCTGGGCGTTGGCATAAGATATTCTGCCGGATAACCCGATCCAGGTGTTTCTCATCGGCACACCTCTTCTGCGGAAAAAGTCACGGGCCTTTCTTCCGATAACGCTGAGGGTAAACTCAATATTTTCGTCTTTCATCTGATTGATATATTTATACGCAGCCTTCAGGATATTTGTATTAAACGCTCCGCAAAGGCCTTTATCTGATGTCAGCACCAGTATTTCTACGGTTTTCTTCGGTCTCAGAGCAAGAAGGGGATGTATCTCCCGCTCAGCGACACTCGCAAGGTCAGACAGCACCGTCTCCATCCGTGAGGCATAAGGCCTGAAATTCAGCATCCGGTCCTGCACCTTCCGCATCTTCGCTGCTGCAACCATCTTCATCGCGGCAGTGATCTTTTTTGTGCTCTGGATCGCTTTTAGTCTTTTTCTTATATCCCTTAAAGTTGGCATGTATCCTCTCCTATCAAAACCGTATTATGCTGAGTAGGTTTTCTTGAAAGCTGTGATTGCCTCGGTCAGTTTTGCTTTAAGGTCATCATCCAGTGCCTTCTTTTCCATGATCTCTTTTTTCAGATCCTGTTTTTCAGCTCTTATATACCTCATAAAGGCTTCCTCAAAAGCTCTTATCGACTCAACCGGCACGTCATCCAGAAATCCCTGGGTTCCTGCAAAGATGACAATAATCTGATCATCAACCGACATCGGAACGAACTGGTCCTGCTTCAGAAGCTCGACCATTCTCTGCCCTCTCTGTATCTGTGCAAGGGTTGCCTTATCAAGGTCGGAGGCAAACTGGGCAAATGCGGCAAGCTCCCTGTACTGGGCAAGGTCAAGCCTGAGCATACCGGCAACCTGTTTCATAGCCTTTATTTGGGCTGCGCCGCCGACACGGCTGACCGAAAGACCCGCGTTCACCGCCGGTCTTATACCACCGTAGAAAAGTTCCGGCTCAAGGTATATCTGACCGTCAGTAATGGAGATGACGTTTGTAGGTATGTATCCGGAGACGTCACCAGCCTGTGTTTCGATAACAGGAATTGCGGTCAGAGAACCCGCGCCCATCTCGTCGCTCATCTTCGCCGCCCTTTCGAGAAGTCTTGAATGAAGATAGAAAACGTCGCCGGGATATGCCTCACGCGAAGGAGGACGTCTCAGAATCAGGGAAAGCTGTCTGTATGCCTGTGCCTGTTTTGTTAAGTCATCATACGCTATAAAGGCGTGTTTGCCGTTATCCCTGAAATACTCGCCCATGGTGCAGCCGACATACGGTGCAATATACTGGAGAGGCGCCGGCTCACTCGCTGTTGCAACAACTACGATTGTATGCTCGAGCGCGCCCATTTCCTCAAGTTTCTTAACGGTATTGACAACAGCCGGCCGCCGCTGTCCGATGGCGACATAAATGCAGGTAACATCGCCACCCTTCTGGTTTATGATTGTATCAATGAGGATGGCTGTCTTGCCGATCTGGCGGTCGCCGATGCAGAGCTCTCTCTGCCCCCTTCCGATCGGAATCATGGCATCTACCGCCTTAATGCCTGTCTGGAGCGGCTCATGAACCGGTTTTCTTTTAATGATGCCCGGGGCAACAACTTCGACCTTGCGGGTATTTTTTGTGTTGATCGGGCCCTTGCCATCAATCGGCTGTCCGATTGCGTTGACTACTCTCCCTCTCAGTTCATCTCCGACCGGAACTTCCATAACCTTTCCGGTACGCTTGACAATATCGCCTTCCTTCACGAGTTTGTCCTCACCGAACAGAACCGCACCGACTGAATCTTCTTCAAGGTTCAGTGCCATCCCGACAACACCGTTCGGGAATTCGAGCATTTCCATGGCCATACAATTGTCAAGGCCATAAATCTTTGCGACACCGTCACCGATGTAGGTCACGGTACCGATTTCACTTACGTCAACCTTCTTTTCAAAGTCTGTGATCTGCTTCTTCAAAAGTTCGCTTATTTCTTCTGTCTTGATTTCTGGCATAATGTCACCCCTTTATTAACTCATCTTTTAAAAGCCTTAACTGGCCTCTTATGCTCGTATCGTACATGGTGCTTCCCATTTTGATCAGAATTCCGCCGAGAAGGGAAGGATCCACAACGTATTCCAAATCCACATCCCTGTCAGTCAGTTTCTTCAGGGATGCCTTGAGTGTATTCTCATGATCCTTGCTTATCTGGATGGGGGTCATGACCACCGCCTTAGCCTTCTTCTTCTTTTCGAGGTAGAGATTCGTGGCTATCCTGATAATATCGGGGAGCGCGATGATAACCCCGACATCAGAAAGATGCAGAATAAATTTGACCGTGTACTCAGAAAGCTTCATCTTTTCCGAAAGCGCCTTAAGGATTGTTGTCCTTTCGTCCGATGTGAACCTCGGGTTGATAACAAGGCTCCTGAATTCCCTGCTCTTTACCATCAGGTCATTCACTGCGTTAAGTTCGGCAAGTGACTGCGGCACATTTTCGAGGCTTATGCTTCGAAGCAATGCCTTTGCGTACCTGTTTGCTTCTTTTGTCGGTTTCAACCTTTGCCTCCTATCTTCACAAGAGACTCTGCAAGCAGTTTTTCCTGCTCCTCTTTGGTCATTTGTTCCTTGATTTTCTTTTCGGCGAGCTCCATGGCAAGTTCAACCGCTTCAGCCTTAATGGCTTCTTTTGCATGTTTCAGTTCGAACTCGATATTGGCTTTTGCCTGCTCCAGTATTTTTGCCTTGAGTTTTTCACTTTCACTTGTGATGATGTCCCTTTCCTGTTCGCCGGATTTTTTTGCCGCAGCAAGGATTGCCTCTATTTCACTGTCTTTCACCTTGAGCCTTTCCTCCACTTCCTGCAGGGCTTTGATAGCGATTTCCTTCGCTTCCCTTGCCTCGTTCAGGGTCTTCTCAATCAGTTCAGTCCTTTTCTGGAGGAAATTCTGAAACGGCTTTTTCGCGAATACAAAAAGGAGCACAACAAGTACAAGGAAATTGATGATCTTCCATATATAATCTTTCAGCAGTGAACCATGATCACCCTCTCCGCCACCGGCAAATGCATAAGACGCAAATGTCAGGCTGGCGACAACCAGCAGCAGAATGTAACTGAAAAACTTATGAATGCCGTTTTCTGGATTCTTTTTTCCCTTTCTCATGCCTTCACCAGCTTTCTTACGATTTCATCGGAAAACCTGTCAACATCGGCCCTTAACGTATTTCTTGCCTTTTCAGCCTCGGACTTGATCTCTGCCCGCGCCTTCTCAAGGGTTGCAACCGCTTCCGCTTCTGTTGCTGAGAGCAGTTCCCTCTGTTTGTTCAGGCCTTCGGCCTTGAGAGATTCAAACATCTCCTTTGCCTTGCTTCTGGCTTCGGCAAGCTCACGGTTCATCCTTGCAATGCCTTCTTCCCTTTTTTCTGTCATCTCTCTGGCAGCATCAAGCGCGCCTTTGACCGTATCGTCCCGTTCCTTGAAGACTTTCATGATGGGATTGAAAAGGATGGCGTTGAGAATGAAGATTAAGACAAGAAACTGGATGGCTAACACAATAAACCATAATGGCTGAATATCTAGCATCTTTCACCTTCCATTGAGTAGTTTAGAAAAGCGACACCAGAATACCACAGGCAAAAAAAGATTGTCAAGAGGTTTTTGAAATTCAAAAATATAATGTTTCTCATTTTGCAGTTTTATGTCTGAATCCGCATCTGTCCTGCCTTTTTCCGCATATTCATTATGGTAAAATACCCGCATGTTCCTCGATAAAATCAGCAGATTGAGAGATGACAATCTTGTCAGAATCATCAATGACCGGCAGTCCCCGCAGGGGGCACGGATACGCTTCAGGGACAGGGAATATCTCAATTTTTCTTCGAACGACTATCTCGGTTTCGCAAATCATCCTCTCATTGTCGCGCGCGCGAGGCAGGCGCTGGAAGAATTCGGGTTCGGTGCAGGCGCATCACGGCTTCTCGGCGGAGGAAGCAGACTGCACAATAAAATCGAAAAAAGAGTAGCCGGATTCAAAAAAACTGACTCCGCGCTCGTCTTTAATTCAGGCTATGCGGCAAATACCGGCATCATACCTGCAATCGCGGATGATGCTACGGCTTTGTTCAGTGATGAGCTTAACCATGCAAGCATCATCGACGGATGCAGGCTCAGCCAGTCACGAACCCATGTGTACAGACACAAAGACATGTCGCATCTCGAAGACCTCTTAAGGCAGAACAATACCATCAGGAAGATCATCATTACAGACAGCATCTTCAGCATGGAAGGGGATATCGCACCTGTCAGGGACCTGTGCAACCTCTGCAAGGCCTACGATGCACTGCTCTATCTGGATGACGCCCATGCAACAGGGGTAATAGGGGAAGGCAGAGGTGTGCTCGCGCATTTCCGGATTGAGCCCGAACCATGGATATTCCAGATGGGAACGTTCTCGAAAGCCCTTGGGTCTTTCGGAGCCTTTCTTGCAGGAAGTGCAGATGTCATTGAATGGGTCAGAAACAGCGCACGGAGCTTCATGTTCTCGACAGCGCTGCCGGCATGTGTGATTGCCGCATCCGGTGCAGCACTTGAACTGGTCGAAAACACTCCCGGGATGCTGGACAAGCTCTGGGAGAACCGGCAAAAGGCAGCAGACGGCATACGAGGTATCGGATATGATATCATGGGCAGCGAGACACCGATAATCCCTGTGGCAACAGGGACGATAGAAAACACCATGCGCATTTCGGGACATCTGTTTGCAAAGGGTATTTATGCGGCCGCGATACGTCCACCAACCGTAAAGCAGCCCAGAATAAGAATCAGCGTAACCGCCGCACATACCGATGAAGACATCGGAAGATTAATCGACACACTGAAAGAAGCCGCCTAGCCAATATTAAAATGGGAAGAGTGGCTGAGGATAGCGTATTTGCGCGGATTCTTTTGCTGATAGTCAAATACACTATGTGAAAATAAAGAGGCAAAAGCCTTGCAGGAAGGAACGACCGAGAATGAGAAAAAAATACGCTGTTCTCAGGATAATCAGAAAAATGTATGAATAATTATGAATAATTATGTATGAATAATATGGTCTAGGTGCTTGAGGTCATACAATGGCAAAGGGCTTTTTCATAACCGGCACTGATACAGGAGTTGGCAAAACCGTTATCACGGCTGCGCTGATCAAGTCCGTACAAACCTTCGGACTGAGGGTCTGCGGAATGAAGCCGATCGAAACAGGCTGCCTCCGAGAAGATGAGACATTGATACCTTCCGATGGCATGTTCATCAAAAAGATCTCCCGCATGGAAGAGACAGAGAATGACGTCTCGCCATGCCGCTTTGAGAACCCGCTTGCACCGTTTCCTGCGGCAGAAATCAAGGGACGACCAGTCAGCCTTGAGAAAGTGCACAAGGTATATCATACGCTGTCCCGGAAATATGATGCGGTTATGGTGGAGGGAATCGGCGGGCTGCTTGTGCCGGTGACAAGGGATTACTTCGTGCTCGATCTTGCAAAGGATTTCGGATTACCGGTCATCGTTGTTGGGAGACCTGGTCTCGGCACGATCAATCACACGATGCTCACAGTGAAATATGCGATCAATGAAGGTCTCGTTGTCGCGGGCATCATCATCAACTACCACCATCCTCCCGACAGTTCCCTTGCAGAGGCCACAAATCCGGAAGTGTTGACAAAAATCAGCCCGGTTCCGCTCATAGGAGTGTTTCCCCACCTGAAGGATTTGAGCGCACAGGCCATAGAGGAAGCTGCCCTGCAAAACCTGGATCTGGACATTATCAGGTCATATCTTTAGCGTATTTTCATTCAGACACTCGCGCAGCCATGCATGTCCGTTCAATTGGTCACAACGGACTCTTCTTTGTCATCCTTATCCGTTCACCGGCAAGCCCGCAACTCGCAGGACGCTGACGACGGTTTCCGGCATTTCATTTCCGCTCTCACACGAAATAAATTCTTGAATCCGGTTTGGCTTTGCTCCCGGACTATATCAGCTTCAGATCGGCAAGCACTTTCCTCAGCTTCTCCTTATTGGCCGGTGCCATCTCGCAGAGCGGAAGCCTGAATTCCTCCTGTATTCTCCCCATCATGGCAAGGGCGGTCTTGACCGGGATCGGGTTTGTCTCGAAGAACATTGCCGCGTTCAGGGGTTCAAGCTTATAATGGAGTTCCCGTGCCTTGTCATGCTGTCCTTTCAGCCAGGATGCACACATCTGCGACACCGCCTTTGGCGCAACATTCGCAGATACCGATATCGCGCCTTTGCCGCCAAGGGCAAGAAGCGTGAGTGTGGTAAAGTCATCTCCGGAAATTACGGTAATCCTGTCCCCGCACAACCGAATGATTTCGCTGACCTGTTTCATATCACCCGTCGCCTCCTTAATGGCAACGATGTTCTTTATTTCCGCAAGGCGGGCAACAGTAGCAGGGAGCATATTGATTGCAGTACGTCCCGGGACATTGTACAGAACGATAGGGATGTCAACCTTTTCCGCAACGGTCTTGTAATGCCTGTAGAGCCCCTCCTGGGTAGGCTTATTATAGTAAGGAGTAACCAGCAGGACTGCATCTGCACCTGATTTCTTTGCATGTTCTGTTATTTCTATTGTTTCATCCGTTGAATTCGCGCCGGTTCCCGCAATGACAGGAACCCGTTTTTTCACTGTCTTCACGGCAATATCAATAACCCTGTAATGTTCCTTGTAATCGAGCGTTGACGCTTCTCCGGTCGTGCCGCACGGGACAATCGCATTGGTTCCCTGGGCAATATGCCATTCGATCAGATCTCCAAGCGCCTTTTCATCAACCTTCCCCTTCTTAAAGGGGGTAACGATTGCGACTATAGACCCTTTAAACATATCTGCCTCCTTTTTAAGGGTTTATACAAGTTTCAAACCCGTCCGATACTGTATTGTTTCTTTGTCTCTCATACGGAATGTCGCATACACCGGCATTTCTCAGATATCTATTATGCCCTCAAACACATGCACAGCAGGCCCTGTCATATACACCCGGTTGTTCTGATCCCACTCGATGAAAAGGTCACCACCGGCCAGATGGACAGTTACGGATCTTCCTGCAAGTCCCTTCCTGTGTGCGGCAACAGCGACTGCCGATGCACCCGTGCCGCACGCCGTGGTTTCACCGGAACCCCTTTCCCACACACGCATACGGATTTCCTTTTCAGAAAGGATTTCGAAGAATTCGACATTCACCCTGTTGGGGAATAACGGGTGCGTTTCGATCATGGGCCCGTAACGTGATACGGGAAACCCGTCAACATGGTCAACAAGAATAACCGCATGCGGATTGCCCATCGAGACACAGGTGATCCGGAATTCCCTGTCAGCAACCTGTAGCGGGTAGTCAATAATCATTCCGGATTCATGCCATTGACTGCTCTCTGAAGCCTGTATTGCTACAGGAATCCTTTCCGGATCAAATACCGGCTCTCCCATATCGACCCTGACCATATCGGCAGCCTTCTCGGGTTTGATGATGCCTGCAAGGGTTTCGATATCGAGAATGCGCTTGCCGGAAAGGTTTCTGTCCCAGATGTATCGGGCCAGACACCGGATACCGTTTCCGCACATCTCCACTTCGCTTCCGTCAGCATTCAGAATTCGCATCCTGAAATCAGCCTTGTCAGACGGATAGAGAAGGAGCAGCTGATCTGCGCCGATACCGAATCTCCTGTCACATGCCCGCCGGCTGAATGTCCTGAGGTCCTCTGTCCCGTGAGGACACGCCTCCTGCATGCAATCCACCACAACAAAGTCATTGCCAAGGCCGTGCATTTTTGTAAAATGGATTTTCATCGCAGTATAAAGTGATTTTTCTTTTTATCGAGCCTGTTCACTGCAAATATCCGGGGATATGTTCGTGCATCACGAGATCGTGATACGTCTGGCGTTTTCTTATCAGCACATGGTGTTTCCCTTTTATCAGAACTTCTGCAGCTTTCGGCCTGCTGTTATAATTGGAACTCATCGAAAAACCGTATGCGCCGGCACTCATGACCGCGAGATATTCTCCCTGCTTTACTTTCTGCAACTCGCGTTCTCGTGCAAGAAAATCACCGGACTCGCATATGGGGCCAACCACGTCACAGATTATTCTCTCTCTCCTGTTTCTTACCACAGGCTGGATGGAATGGTACGCTTCATAGAGTGACGGGCGGATGAGGTCATTCATCCCTGCATCGACGATCACGAATTCCTTCGCCTGCCCTTTTTTCAGATAGAGTGTTTGTGTCACCAGTATGCCCGCATTCCCGACAATCGACCTCCCGGGCTCCATAATCAGGGTCACTTTCCTGCCTTCAAGCAGCGGTATGAGGTGCTGCGCAAGGTCTTTGGGAACCGGCGGCTCCTCATCCTTGTACGAAATGCCGAGACCGCCTCCGACATCGAGATATTTGATCGCAACACCACGGGCAACAAGTTTGTCTATAAGCAGCAATATCCTTTTCAGCGCATCTACAAAAGGGGTTACCTTTGTGATCTGGGAACCGATATGCTTGTGGATACCGACAATATCAATATTTTTCAGTCCCGATGCAAGCCGGTAATATTCCAGCGCATCTTCGATGGGGATGCCGAATTTATGCTTCTTCATTCCTGTCGTAATATACGGATGGGTTTCCGGATCGATGTCAGGGTTAATCCTCAGTGCTATCGGCGCCCTCTTCTTCATATTGCCTGCAACCCTGTCAATCTCCCGCAGTTCATTTTCAGACTCCACGTTGAACATGAGGATGCCTGATTTCAGGGCAAACCGTATTTCCTCAACCGTCTTGCCAACACCGGCATACACGATCTTTTTGGAAGGAATCCCCGCGTTCAGGGCGACAAAAAGTTCCCCTCCTGAAACGATATCAGCGCCTCCGCCGTTTTTTGCGAACAGCCTGATGATCGCAGAACTCGGATTGGACTTTACCGCATAACAGATGATGTGCGGATAATCATTAAACGCTTCGTCATATGCCCTGAAATGCCGCAGAAGAGTGGTGTAGCTGTATACATACAACGGCGTTCCGTATTTTTTCGCAAGAGTTCTGACAGGGACATCTTCGGCATACAACTCGCCGGACCGGTACTTGAATGAATGCATGGGAGATCTCCAGGTTTTTATTTCTTTAAATTCGGCTATATTGTAAACATATTTTCTTTTTATCTCAAGGCACAGGGGCGATGCAATTTTGGATTTCAGTCTTACGGATATGTTACATTTGAAAAATATCCGTATTGCCAATGACGGCATTGGACATTCCCGCTCACTCCTTCGGAAAGGAAGGCGCGGCATGAATAATACACATAATACAGGCTCACAGCATGCACAGGATACGGAGGTTAAATTGGGAAAAAACATTGCAGAAAAGATATTCGAAGCCCACAGGGTATACGGCGAACTGAAACCCGACACCCCTGTGGGACTGAAAGTTGATCAGGTCTATACACAGGATGCCACCGGCACCATGACCTGGCTGCAGTTCGAGGCGATAGGGATCGATCGGGTGAAGGTCCCACTCGCGGTCTCGTATGTCGATCACAACATGCTGCAGCAGAATTTTATGAATCCTGACGATCACGTGTTTCTTCAGACTGCCGCAGCAAGGTTCGGCGCCTATTTTTCACGGCCCGGCAACGGCATCTGCCATCAGGTGCATCTCGAACAGTTCGCCGCACCGGGGAAAATCGCGCTCGGCACAGACAGCCATACACCGACAGGCGGCGGCATGGGGATGATCGCAATCGGTGTCGGCGGACTCGATGCAGCGACAGTAATGGGCGGGGCTCCGTTCGAGCTGACCATGCCGAAGGTGGTCAGGATCAACCTGACAGGAAAACTCCGGCGCCCGTGGGTGACCGCAATGGACGTTATCCTGGAAATTCTGCGAAGGCTGACGGTAAAGGGCGGCGTCGGGAAAATATTTGAGTACGGGGGCCGCGGGGCAAGGGATCTCTCTGTTCCCGAAAGAGCTACCATCACCAATATGGGCGCGGAACTCGGCGCGACAACGTCGATATTCCCGAGCGATAAAAAAACAAAGGCGTATCTTGCCGCAGTAGGGAGAGAAGCCGACTGGATCGAGATGAAGGCTGACAGGGGTGCCGGATATGCCGAGAGTATCGACGTAGACCTCAGCCAGATTGAACCGATGATCGCGCAGCCTCACAGCCCGGACAATGTGGTCTCAGTAAAAAGCCTCACCGGGACAAAGGTCGACCAGGTCTGCATCGGAAGCTGCACCAATTCCTCGTATCAGGCCCTCAAGACCGTTGCATCAGTCCTGCGGGGCAACACTGTTGCAAGGGATGTGAATCTCCTGATCAATCCGGGATCAAAACAGGTATATGAGATGATCGCAAAAGAGGGACTTATTGCCGACATGGTGGCAGCAGGGGCAAGAATGCTCGAGGCTTCCTGCGGACCCTGCATCGGCATGGGGGGAGCGCCGGGCAGCGGCCAGGTCTCGGTCCGTTCATATAACAGGAACTTCAAGGGCAGAAGCGGCACCAAAGACGCATCTGTGTATCTTGCAAGCCCGGTATCGTGCGCCGTGTTTGCGTTACAGGGGATGATTCGCGATCCCCGTGAATCAGGACTGCATATCAGCCCTTTCAGAGAGCCGAAAAAGTATCTGATCAGCAGGAATTTCATCATCCCTCCGGTGACTGATACGGCGGACATTGCAATCATTAAGGGACCCAATATCAGGGAGATATCCATTAAGGCACCTCTTCAGGATGCCATAGACGCAGAAGTGCTCATCAAGCTCGGAGACAACATCACCACAGATGATATCATGCCTGCGGGATCTGCGGTGCTTCCGTACCGTTCCAACATACCGGCGATTTCTGAGTTCGTGTTCAGCAATATTGACAGCACCTTCAGCACCCGTGCAAAAGAAGCAAAGGTCTCAGGCGGAGGGATTATTGTCGGGGGAGACAACTACGGCCAGGGCTCGTCCCGTGAGCATGCAGCCATTGCTCCGATGTTCCTCGGCGTGCATGCGGTAATCACGAAATCGTTTGCCAGGATACACCGGTCGAATCTGATCAATTTCGGGATACTGCCCCTTCTCTTCAGAGATGCCGGGGATTATGAAAAAGTTGCACAGGGTGACAGGCTGCTGATCAGGGACGTCATGAACGGAATTACCGGAACCCAGTTGTATATCGTGCACAATCAGTCAAGGAACTTCGTCTTTGAGGTCTTTTCCCAGCTCAATGCGCGTGAACAGGAGATTATCATCTCGGGGGGATTGCTGCCGAACACGAAGAAGCGTCTTGAATAATGCAGGCTGTCGAGGGGATGACATGTCTCCTGTTTCATTTGCTGGAAAAATGCCTCTGTTCCGAAGCAGTTCGCATGATACTGTTTGACAAGTTTGTACCGAAAAAGGTAAATTAAAAATCTAATCCGGGCCGCTAGCTCAGTTGGTAGAGCAACGCCCTTTTAAGGCGTGGGTCGTTGGTTCGAATCCAACGCGGCTCACCAATCGCGTCCCTATCGTCTAGCCCGGCCTAGGACATCGCCCTTTCAAGGCGGTAACACGGGTTCGAATCCCGTTGGGGACGCCAATACCAAAATCAACTCCCTTTGGCAATCATGTCAAAGGGTTTTTTTATTTGCGGGATGCCTTATGACACTTGAAAAGGGTTTCTTACAGGAGCTCATAATTAAGCATCATAGAACAAGGCTGTGATTGTTTTTTCAGGGAATGAACATGCCCTCGGAGCTAACCGGGATGCAGCCTGCACCTACAAGGGCGCAAAAATTACGTAAGATGAAAAGTGATGGTTAACAGGAGAATTGTCTAATGGTCCATCTGATCCGTCGGGGCAATCACCTTTGCTAAAACCAAATCAGCTTAATCCCGATCGGCTGTCGAGCCGCTTTAAGAGTAACCGAATTGATATATGTCATTAGCACGGAACCTCTTATCAAAGGGTACAAATTCGTTATAACGACTATCAAGAAATGCGCCCATGATTCTAAGCTTTGTGAGATAAGGTGCCTTTCGGCCCCACTCCGCTTTCTGTCCGGAGGCTATCTCCCACCTCCCATTTATGATCTCCGCGATCTGTGAATGGCCAGATAGCCCTGAACTCCATTCACCTTTACACGAAGGGCATTCTAAATCAATCTCTTTGCCATGTTCAGTAAGCCAGGCTTTAGCAGAGAGAGTAGAAAGTGATTCCCGAATAAAATCGACGCTGAGGACCGATGCTGTAGATGGTGCGCTCTCAAGAATGGGCGGCAATATAGTTTTCATGAATAACGCATTTGCTTGAAGACCAGCCCACGGGGATCGAAAATACTGTGCTCGATATCCAGTAGCTGAATTAAAAAATTGATCGAACAAGGTTCTTCCTATTTCCACAGTATATACTGGCCTCTGAAAATCAGTGCCCTCGATCCTATTAGTGTGACAGCAGAGCACAGCGAGGTTCTTTGCTATTGTTATCGCAATGTCTTCGAAGGAGATGGAATCTTTAAGCTTGGGAAGGCGTTCCTGAGCATCCATCTGTAGTTTTAGTGTCCAAGTTATGTCATGCATTGGTATTTATTTTTTCATAATGTTAGCGTCGGATACTCATAGCAATATGCTCCATTATAGCAGGAAGCGATGCTTGAGGACTTCAGGAAGGACAATTGCCTCACCTTAAAAAAAGGAACACATCGAAAATAAGTTTGGATCTTCTTCTTATTTTATACAGATATTGATTAAATTCTGTATAATATATTATGAAATTTGAGTGGGATTCTCGAAAAAGTAGTGCCAACATGGATAAACACGGAATTGATTTCGAATCTGCCAAGGCACTCTGGCTTGACGAAAATAGAATCGAAATCGAAGCGCCATACCCTATCGAAGAAAGAAGAATCCTTATTGCACATTTACAGGGAATGTTTTGGACTGCTGCATATACTATTCGGGAAGAGTCTACCATAAGACTTATTTCTGTGAGACGGTCAAGGGGGAAGGAGGTTAAATTATATGAAAAAGAAAAAATTGGCTAAGAATATAAGGGAGTTCGACCAGCGTTTTGACGCGGGAGAAGATATCCATGATTTGATTGATATGAAGAAGTCAAAGATAATACATCATGGGAAAAAGGTGCGTCTAACAATCGATGTAGCTGAGTCCCTGGTGAATGAACTTGACGAAATACGTCGGAAGATCGGAGTAGACAGAGGTGCCTTAATAAAAGTTTGGCTTCATGAAAGAGTGAGGCAAGAAAAGGGAACGAGGAAAGCCAGTTAATCAGTTTATTTACAAAAGAACTACGCGGCCTTATGGTGTATACAATCGGCGCGCACTTCAGGAAGACATTGAGGCAAGTTTTTAATGCCGGTGACACTCCGTTCCTCTTTGAAAAACTCTTTCGAGACGGACATTATAAAATTGGCCTTGCCATTTTCCACCACAATTACTTTTCTCATAATACTTCTGTAGTGGAAAATAGTAGTCAAGCTGCCTTCTGCATCAACCAGGTTCGAAAATCATAAATAAAGGGACGCCAATTTTTTCTTCAATTGACTTCACCGTCTGCCTTTGGTAACGTATTTCCCGTCATGAAAATGCTGACGGTTGCAGTATTGTCTCTTCTGCTCATTGTATCCCTCTCTTTGCCAGCAGGCGCCTTTGACGGTCCTCTGCAGGTCAGAAACCAGTTTCCGCTCTTTCTTCATTTGAATGCTCCCTCTCCGGAATCTGCAGCTATGGGAGATACTCTGTCTGCAAGTCTTTCACATTCGAGCGTCCATCTCGTGAGGAATTCACCCGGGTGGACTGCGGGTCTTGACATGGAAATAACGGAAATAACTTTCAGGTTCAGAAAGACTGTCAGAGATTTTATCGAACTCGGGATCGACCTTCCGCTGCTGAGTTTCAGTTCCGGGTTCATGGACGGCTTTCTCAAAGATTATCATGATACATTCGGCTTCCCGGATTACGGGCGGAGCAGAAGGTCGGACAACAAGTTCCTTTATGAAGTGAGGAAGGGCGGCACTCTTGTGGTGAAGGGGAAAAACGGCAGAACGGGACCCGGTGATATCCGCCTTACTGCGAAAAAACCTCTCCTGAGCGGCAATCCCGCCGTCAGTATAAAGGGCGAGATCGAACTCCCGACAGGAGATGCACACACCGGATTCGGAAGCGGCAGCTTCGGCGCCGGCCTGGCTGTGCTGTGTGATGCGCAACTGAGTGAGAAATTCAAATCGTATCTGAACATCGGGGTTGTCTCTCCCGGTGATCTGCGGGCACTCAAAAAAGTGGATAGCAGGGAATTCGTCTATGGCAGCACCGCCATTGAGGCTGCCCTATGGAAGCATATCAGCCTCATCGGCCAGGTTCTTGTGCACAGCTCCCCTTTTCCGGAGACGGATATTCCATCCGTTGACAGGACTGCGGTACTCCTCTCATTCGGGGGGAGATATTCTGCCGGGAAGAACAGCCTTGAAGTCTCGTTTACCGAAGATCCCAATACCTCCGGAGCGCCGGATTTCACCATGAATTTTTCTTTCCGGAGACTGTTCTGAACCTTGTAAGCATCTGATTCCGTAAGCTATTATACATATCATGAAAAAGCCGAAAAAACTGAGACCCGACTGGGACGAATATTTTATCGGGATCGCGAAGGCTGTTTCGGCCAGAGCAACCTGTTTCCGGAGGAAATATGGCTCGGTGATCACCAAGGACAACATTATCGTCAGCACCGGGTATAACGGCGCTCCCAGAGGGATGAAAGACTGCCTTGACGTAGGCAAATGCACCCGGAGAGAACTCCAGATCCCTCACGGCGAGCGATATGAACTCTGTCACAGCGTACACGCAGAGGCCAATGCAATAATCCGTGCGTCTGCGGATGAACTGAGGGATGCCACGATCTACATTTCCGGAACCGATGAAGACAGCCGCGAGTGCAACTCCGAGCCCTGCATGATGTGCAAGCGGATGATTCTGAACTCACAGATAGCAAAAGTGGTCTGCTCCGACGGGAACGGGGGTTTTTCGGTCGTAAACCCCAAGAAGTGGCTCAAAAAAAGGGTTTAGCCTGCTGAGTGTACAAATACTTGTGTATCCCAATAGGATATGGTTTTTCATACATTTTCATCCCGCTGCGCTGTTTCTGTCTCCCCGGCTTCCACAAATCGTTCAGATGATCTATGGTATCATTAACTCTTATGGAAAAAAGGCTCCAGAAGATACTCTCCGAAATGGGGATCGCGTCAAGAAGGAAAGCGGAAGAGCTGATCATGGAGGGCCGGGTGACGGTCAATGGTCAAATGGCAACGCTCGGCACCAAGGCGGACGCTGCAAAGGACCATATAAAGCTTGACGGAAAGCTTCTGATCAGGCCGGAACCGAAGGTGTATCTCATGTTCCATAAACCGAAAGGGGTGGTTACGACACTCCATGACCCTGAAGGCAGGCCCACTGTAAAAGATTTCCTCAAGAAGGTAAAATACAGGGTTTTCCCCGTCGGACGGCTCGATTATGATTCTGAAGGGTTGCTGCTTCTGACGAATGATGGAGATTTCGCGCACTCGTTGCTCCATCCTTCAAAAAAGATATACAAAACCTATCTTGTGAAGGTGAAAGGAGAACCGGACGAGGCGAAGGTCCAGAAATTGCGGAAAGGGATCAGGCTCCTGGAAGGGGTAACCGCTCCTGCGAGGATAAAGAAACTGCGGGAGACGGAACACAATACATGGTTTGAGATGACCATATATGAAGGGAAAAAACGACAGATCAGAAGGATGTTCATGGACATCAAACATCCCGTGCTGAAACTGAAGAGAATAAAGTTTGGCGATCTGTCGCTCGGCGACCTGGAATCAGGTGCATACCGGTTCCTGACAGCCGAAGAAATAGAGAAAGTGAAAAAAGAATTTTTCACTGATCGGAGGGCAGATGGTTCGCGATAAAGGGTGTGGGGAGATACTGGAATCTGACATTGGCAAAAATCTGAGTCTCTGCGGATGGGTATTCAGACGGAGAGACCATGGCGGCCTCATATTTATAGACCTGAGGGACAGGAGCGGGGTCCTCCAGATCGTATTCAGCCCCGACGTTTCCGGAGCAGCGCATGAACATGCCCATGACCTGCGGAGCGAATATGTGCTCTCTGTGTCTGGAGAAATAAGAAAACGGCCTGAGGGGACGGAAAACCCCGGCATGACGACCGGGATGGTTGAGCTGTATGTGAACAGTCTGTCAGTCCTGAATGAATCTGCGCCCCTGCCTTTCAGCGTGGAAGACGCTGCAGATGCCTCGGACATGCTGCGGCTGAAGCACCGGTACCTGGACCTGCGGAGACCTGAAATGCAGCGTAATTTCATTATCAGGCACAAAGTCACAAAGATTGTAAGGGATTACCTCGACGAGAGGGGTTTTCTTGAAATCGAAACGCCCATGCTTACCAAGTCAACCCCTGAAGGGGCAAGAGATTATCTTGTGCCAAGCCGCCTGAACCCGGGAAATTTCTACGCGCTGCCTCAGTCACCGCAAATATTCAAACAGATCCTGATGGCTGCCGGCCTCGAAAAATACTTCCAGATCGTGAAGTGTTTCAGGGATGAAGACCTCAGGGCAGACAGGCAGCCCGAGTTCACCCAGATAGATCTTGAAATGTCTTTTGTGGACATCGAGGATGTGACAGGGATTATTGAGGGCATGATGCAGACGCTCTTCAGGAGCATTCTTGATCAGGAACTCGCCATCCCGTTTGCGCATCTCAGCTACAGGGAATCTGTGGAAAGATTCGGGAATGACAAGCCTGACCTCCGGTTCGGCCTTGAACTCAGTGACATGGCAGACCTTGCGGAAAAAGGAACGTTCAAGGTCTTTCTCGACGCTGTCAGGTCAGGAGGAAGGGTTAAGGGGATAAACGGGCCGGGAATGGCATCCCTGTCAAGAAAAGAGATCGACATGCTGACCGAGGAGGCCCAGTCTTTCGGCGCTAAAGGGCTTGCGTGGATAAAGGTAAAAAACGGGTTCGAGTCTCCCATTGTGAAATTCTTTCCGGATGAGATTCTCCGGCAGATGGCAGAACGGCTTCAGGCAGGCGAAGGAGATCTTATGCTTTTTGTCGCAGATAAAGAGAAGGTTGTGCATGACGTCCTGGGCAGGATGAGGCTTGAGCTCGGGAAAAGGCTGAACCTCGTAGAGCCCGGCTACAGATTTGCATGGATTACCGATTTCCCTCTCCTCGAATGGAATGATGAGGAAGAGAGGTTCGAGGCGATGCACCACCCGTTCACCTCGCCGATGGATGAGGATATTGAAAAGATGCTGTCGGGCAATACGGAGGATAAGGGGATTCTCGCCTCTCTCCATGCAAAAGCCTATGACATTGTCCTGAATGGTTACGAGATCGGCGGTGGCAGCATCCGTATCCACCGTCGTGACCTGCAGAGGAAGATGTTCGATATCCTGAGAATCTCCGGGGAAGAGGCGCGGATGAAATTCGGGTTCCTGCTCGATGCGCTTGAATTCGGGGCACCTCCGCACGGAGGGATAGCGCTTGGCCTGGACAGGCTTGTCATGATTATGGTCGGGGCTTCCTCAATACGGGATGTTATCGCATTCCCGAAAACACAGAAGGCATTCTGCCTCATGAGCGGCACCCCGTCGCCTGTGGAACAGAAACAACTCAGAGAGCTCCATATCAGGACAGACATTCCGGAGGCATAAGGACGGGAAGCACCAGTACGATTATGCGTTTGCCCTACTGGCTTCTGATGCTCTCATATGCACCAGCCGCAATATCACGCACATAGTTGTCACGGTCATTCATTGCATCACGCAGGGGTTCAATCGCGCGGGGGTCTTTTATTTTTCCGAGGGCTTTCGCGGCTTCCGATCGCACTACCCATGATTCGTCCCTGAGTGCTTCTATGAGCGGGACAACTGCGCGGCTGTCCTTTATTGATCCCAGGATTATTGCGGTAGCCGACCTGACATGGATATCGCCATCCTTCAGCATAAAAATCAGCCGCTCCACGCCCGGTCCCCCGATACGTTCGAGCGCCTTCGTGGCATTTCCACGCACATGGGCATTTTTATCTTTCAGGGAATCGATCAGGGGCTCAACCGCATGAGAATCACTTGTATTTCCGAGGGCTTTTGCAGCTTCTGCACGTACAGCCCAGGATTCATCCTTCAGTGACTCGATGAGCGGTACAACCGCCCGGGTATCATTGATTTCTCCGAGTATTCTCGCTGCTGCCTGCCTGATGGAAATATCGTCGTCCTTCAGTGCCAGGATAAGGCCTTTCACCGCAGGAGCGCCTGTTCTGAGCAATGTCTTTGCCGCGCTGTCACGCACATTCCTGTCACCGTCTCCCAGGGCAGAGATCAGGGGTTCTATAATACGTTCATCGTTTACCGCTCCCAACGCCGCAGCCGCGTTTATCCTCACCGTGCTGTCTTCATCCAGAAGCGCATCAATAAGGATGTCGACTGCCCTGTTGTCAGACTTTCCTTCAAGCGCCTTCACCGCCATCCTTCTGATCACCGGCTCTTTGCTCTGTGATGCGGCAATCAAATAGTCCGTCGACCGGGGGTCTTTCTGGCTGTATATTATCGTTTCAAGGGCACGAAGCACCGCCAGCTGAATCTTTGACTTCCTGTCCTTCAGCAATTTACTCAGCGGCTCCAGTACACGTGCGTCCCTGATTTCTTCCAGAGACATTACCGCTTTGTAACGGACCTCGGCATCCTCATCCTTCAAGGCGCCGACCAGCGCGTCCACGACACCATTCTCCCGAATCATCCCGAGTGCTTCAGCCGCATTTCTTCTGACAGTGATGCTTTTCGCTTTCAGCGCAGCAGCAAGAGGTCCTGCGGAAGGCCTGCCTATCTTGCTAAGGGCGATCATGGCCTCGCGGGAGGGCGAGGTTGACCCCAGTATCGTATCATCTGCGCGGATGATCACGGATGCCTCATCTCCAAGCATGGCGGCAAGGTACGGGATAGCGGGAACCGCCTTCGCTCCCATATCCCCGAGTCTCACGGCTGCGTTCTTTCTCTCTGCAGGAGACTGGGAATACAGCAGTTCGATCTGTTTTTTCACTTCAGGGGCCAGGTCTTCAGGAATTTTTTCTTTCGGGATATCTGGTATGGCATAACACTGAGCTTGCGTCATGAACACAAGCACGACCGTCAGCATTATTTGTGTGGCTATGCTTCTCATATCTCCTCCCCCAACGATCAAGCTACAAAAAACTGCGTGCTCTTCTTCGTTCTCAGAAAGCCTGCATATATTTCACGTATGACTGATAGTTTCTCTTTACCTCGGTCATGGAGTCGCCGCCGAACTTCTGGAGAAACACATCTGCAATCGTCAGTGCAACCACTGCTTCCCCGATAACCCCTGCCGCAGGTACCGCACAGATATCGGACCGTTCGTACGCCGCCTCAACCCTTTTCTTGGTAAAGATATCCACTGACTGAAGCGGTTTTCTCTGTGTCGGGATCGGTTTCATTGCCGCGCGCACAATTACCGGCAAACCGTTTGTCATGCCTCCCTCGATACCGCCGGAGAAATTGGTCTTCCTGGAAAATCCGTTGCCGCTGATTTCCGGTTCTTTGGAGCGGTTTCCTGCGTGACGGATCTTTTCTCCGCGCCCTGCGGCCTTGCCTTGATAAAATATCTCATCCATTACCTCTGATCCGAACCTGCCGCTCATCAGGAAACCAAGCCCGGTTTCGACTCCCTTAATCGCCTGTATGCCCATCAATGCCTGTGCGAGCCTTCCGTCAAGCCGTGTATCCCATTGGATATGGCTTCCAAGGCCTATCGGCACATTAGTTACAAAAACCTCGAATATCCCGCCAAGGGAGTTCCCCTCCTTTACCGCCTTGTCTATCAGCCTGACCATCTTCTGAGAAACCCTTTCATCAGGGCATCTGACAGGCGATTTCTCAGCCCTTTTGAATGCCTGCAGAAGCTGTTTCTGCTGCGGGCTTTGACTGATACGCCCTGACTCAGGGATCCTCACTGCTCCTATCTGCACGATATAACTGCCGACGGTGATGTTGAATTCTGCCAGAAAACGCTTTGCCACGGCCCCCAGTGCGACCCGCATGGCTGTTTCCCTCGCACTTGAGCGTTCGAGGACATTGCGTATGTCATGATGGTCATATTTGATTGCACCGGGAAGATCTGCATGTCCGGGCCTCGGTCTGGAAACAGCAGGGATAGACCCTGCTGCCCGGGCATGCACAGACATCCCTTCCCCCCAGTTTTTATAGTCCCTGTTCGTGATAATAAGCGCCACCGGGGAACCGATGGTATTCCCCCACCTGACCCCTGAGATGATCTCGGCATGGTCGGATTCTATCTTCATTCTCCCGCCCCGCCCATATCCGCCCTGCCTTCTTCTCAGGTCGTTATCAATATCCTCCTCAGACAGGGAAAGACCGGATGGAATCCCCTCAAGAATGCCGACCAGAGCTTTTCCATGAGACTCACCGGCAGTTATGTAGCGAATGGCTCCCATTATTTCCTGAAAGTATACCATAGTCAGGGGTTCAGGGAGAAATCCATCAGTACGCCTGAGAATTGACAAAACTGCCGGTGAAAGACGATTATTTACCATGAATACCAAAACCCTATCGGGCTATCTTGCAGTTCTTTGCCTGTCATTTCTCCTCAGGATCATCGGACCATCAGACAGTTTTTCCCACAGCCTGCTGCCCGTCCTGATGATGGCATTTCCTGTTATCGTCGGCCACCGGGTGAAATTCAGACTCTCGGTAAAAGATTCCGCTGCGGGCCTCCTCGTCTCCGCTGCGATCCTGATTCCCTATTACATGCTCTTTGGAAGTGATCTGAAGGTGCTGACCGGGCATTCCCTCCTTTTTCAGCTCATCGGGATAGCCCTGCCGGAGGAGTTCTTTTTCCGGGGGTTTCTTCAGGATTCGCTCGGCAGGAACCTGCAGGCAATTCTTGTCACCAGCCTGCTTTTTTCTGTTGCCCACCTGCCGAAGGCTATGTTCCTCGGTGAATGGACGGCTCTGCTCAGTTTTTTCCCGTCACTGGTAATGGGATGGCTGTATATGAAAACGGACAATATACTTCCGGGGACTATATTTCATCTGCTGGCAAATATTGTCTATGGCGCTGCTTCACACTGAAGCAGTCTGCGCTATCGTCCTCTGAGATTGCTTTCCCGCCGGAACGCCAATGAGAACTATTCAAGAACCCAAATCCATCGATATACAACTCAGACGCTTTGGAAGCGGGTCATTGCAGACACCTGAACGGTACATGGCAATATTGTTTTTTGCATTGATTCAGGGGATTGCTTCGTCGCTTTGCTCCTCGCAATGACATGTCCATTGTGTCATCGCGAGCGAAGCGTGGCGATCTCGTTGTGTGAAACTGAGACTGCGGAGTCTGTTCCAAATGAAGTGAAGAATCTCGCTCCTGGGTTGCTCCGGCTTTGTCTCGCACCAACATTCACAATGACCATGTGTATCACTTCATTTGGGCATTGATAATACGAATTGAATTAATATCTTCTCATCCTCCTTAGTACCCAAACAACCGCAACAGGCACCATTAGGACAGCGGCATCGGCAGCAGACGTCGGACAGTTGGCAGTCCTGCCAATTGAACAGCCACCCCCTCCACCACCTCCTCCTCTACCGCCACCGCCTCCATTGCCATTGCCCTGGCCGCCTCCGGGGAGGGTCGCAGAGGCCTCATTTGAATACCCTGAAGAGGCAAGTGCATTGAATGCCCTTACCCGGTAGGTATAGGTCTTCCCTGATACAAGCCCGGCATCCGTATACGAAGTCTGATTTTTTGTCACAGATGCGATCTCAAGGAACTGGCCGCCTGCCTCTTTCCGTTCAATCCTGAATCCGTCCTCTCCTGTGGCATTATCCGTCCAGTCAAGTGCTACCCCCGTATTTGACAGCACCTGTGCATTCAGCGCTGCTGGCGGCAACAGCGAGGTGACGGCGCTGTATGCATTCACCCTGCCCCCGGTCAGAATCCTGTTCAGCAGAGAAGGTTTCTGATCGACCGTATTGAGAATCGTGCCCTTTATCTGGTCGGCATTGAAATCGCTGTACACGGCAGCAACAAGAGCTGCTATCCCTCCGACAATGGGAGTTGACATTGAGGTTCCGCTGAAAAACTGGTAGGCATCATGGTAACTGATACGGAATGCCTCAACGCTCCCGAAAGGCTGTACCGCGTCTATGAATCTCTGATTCCTTGCACCGTCTCCGTAGTTCAGCGGGACGCCGGCGGCAATACCACTGAAGACGTTCATGCCGGTGAACACATCGCCGTTTGCATCATCGGTAATATACAGGGCATGCAGATAATTCTGGTAAAAGCTGCTCGTTCCGATATCATATCCGATATCCTGACCGGTTATGAAAAGCCGGCCTCCATTATCGAGAAAAGACGAGAGGTGTGTCTGGTCGTTGAGCGTGAGGGTGCTGCTGTACTGATCCCCCGTGAACCAGATGACAAGCCTGTACTGCATTAACTGGCCTGCTGCGGGACCACTGCTCCCTGCAGGGACTGAATATTTGTCAAACGCATGTCCGAGGGCCTGAAGAGACTGGGCAAAGTAATTCTCATACGACTTCCCCCCGTCATCATCAACCAGGAGTATCTGATCTCCCGGGACAATGGCATGAAAATCCAGGACCGCCTGCATGACCGCATTTCGTGAAGCCGAGCCGTTGATCCCTTCAAAGCCGAACGCCAGATATGCAACCCTGTAGAACCCGCTGTATGTTACCCCTGTGGCAAAAGATGGTATGGTGCTCAGGATGTTCTCTCCCGGCGCTGCCACATCGACAGACGCGCGGCCGTAGTTGGAAAAGAGCGCAAGGTTATCATTCTGGTCCGATGCTGCAACAGAAAGGACATTGGGAAGATTGAACCCGGCAGGATATCCGGGAGTCACATCCTCATTGTCGCCGATCCCGTCCTCGCCTCCATTCCCTGCGGCCGCAACAAAAAGGATGCCCGGATACAACGCAATTACATTATAGAGCGACTGCGAATAGTCAGGGCCACTCAGGCTCATGTTCACAATCCGCGCGTTATTGGATGCGGCAAAGACTATTGCTTCAATAACATCAGCGATCGTGCCTTCTCCGTCCTGATCGAGCACTTTCAGCGGCATTATCTTCACCCGCCAGTTCACGCCGGTTACCCCCCGTGCGTTGTTTCCGACTGCGCCAAGAATACCCGCCACATGCGTTCCGTGTCCGTTCTGGTCGTCCGGATCCGCATCATTATTGATAAAATCATAGCCTGCTGCCAGATTTCCCGACAGATCCGGGTGATTTCCGTCCACACCGGTATCGATAACCGCTACCGTAACAGAAGATGCATCCCGCACTACCTCCCAGGCCTCGGGGCCGTCGATATCCGCATCGGAAGTCCCGAATGTTCCATTGACTGCCTGCCCGGTATTATGCATGCCCCACAGCTCACTGAACCTCGTGTCATCAGGCAGGATCGCCGCCCTGACGATGAAGTTTGGTTCTGCATATTCAACCGCGGGGTGTGCTCTGTACATTTCAACTGCTTCCTCAACCGGCATGCCTTCCGGTATCATGATTCTCTCAAGCCCTTCCAGTCCCAGTGTCCTGACTGCTTTTGCTCCCAGTGCATCGTGCACGCCGGATTTCTGCATTTCCCGTACACCTGTCCTGAATTTTACGAGTACCTCTCCCTGCTTATATACAGAACGGGCATGTCTGCCGGGGCTGTCACCTCCGCATGCCAGAAAAGCGAGTATAAGCAGCCCAAGAAGCGCCTGTTTCCACATTATTCCCTCCTTATACAGGGATATGGCCCTTTATCGGGATTATATAATATCCCGGAGAAACCCGGTACCGGTCGAGATTCATACTGACAAGAGGATTTTCAAGAAAAGACCTGTCAGGCATCAATTCCATTGTGAGATCTGCAACCCCCGTGTTCACCACTCCCTTGATCCGTGCGTAAATGTCCCTGCCTTCCAGTGAGACAGATTCGATTTTTATCATATTTCCCGTAATATGCAAAGAACCCTGTATGTTGCTGAAAAAATTCAGCGGGACCAGTACTCCGCTGAATTCCGCCGGCCTGAAGCCTGCTTCCTTCACCGCAAAGTCAGCACGCGCTTCACTGCCTTCCGTGGAAAAAGTCCCTGAAACAGTGCCTTCACCCCGAATCCCGAAAGAACCGAGAAGCCGGATGCTGCGCATGTCTGCATCTTTCAGTGCAAGGCTCGCCCTGAACTCCCGGCCGGCGCGGAATATGTCTCCGGATACCGTGCCGTTGCCGACAGTCCCTTCATATGAAACACTTAACTGCATCAGGAAGAGGAGCAGGGGGTGGATGCGTGCCTCAATGTTATGTAATGAAATGAGTTCCCTGGCAGATTTGCTTATTCGGATGTGTTCCACACGAAAATTGCAGAACAGTCCCTTCTCAAGCCCGCTGATCTCCAGATCGAGAAGATGTTCTGCCGCTGAATCTTCCATGACAGACTGTATCGCACTGGCAGGAAAAGCCATCCACAGGCACCAGAGCATGATCGGGACAGAAGCCAGCGCTATCGCGGTTTTTTTCGCAGGGGACATCATCTGATCCCGGGGAATACTCCTCTTATGCCTTTCTCAGGATGCATGCAGGAGAAATCGTATGGCAGTCTCCTCATGATATGTTGACATTGCATACCGCATTGCCTGTCATTTCGCTTTGAGAAAAGAAAGGGACAGTGCAACATTCAGGAGTTCAGGGTTTTCAAACGACTTTTTTATCGTTGCTTTTTTTATCGTCAGGACCACGGGAGCATGTTCGATTTTGTAAAAAATATTGACCATTTCATTCATAGTGATTTTTTCGATCTGGACATCAGCCTCCTCCTCAAATCCGTCCTTTGATTCCCTCTTTCCCGTCGCCTTGACCGTCCTGACTTTATCGCGCATCCCGATAGGCGAGAAAACCTCATCCACAGCCTGCACAATTCCCTGCACGCTGGCAAGATTTTTCCTGCTCTCGACTGCGTCAATTTTCTGCTTCAGGGAGACATATTCACCATACAGCACGGTCATTTCACTGCGCTGTGCTTTTACCTGTTGCAGTTCTTTCTTTGCAGTCAGAAGCCGGTTCATGCCAACAGCCCAGATCACGATAAAAACCGCCAGTACTGCTGCAGCGTAAAGATATCTCCTGTCTTTGAAAAAGTCCCTCACGCCTCTCTCCCCTTTGCCGTAATGGTGAACAGCATTCTCCCCTGTGCGGACGACTTTGAATCGGCTATCCTTACTTCACTGAAGACGATATCCAGTTCCTCCTTCACTTTCTGCACGTCACCCAGCGACGGGGCTTCACCCTTGAAAATGAGATTTTCCCTGTCCACTGTCACCTCATTGAATACCACTCCATTCCTGTCAAGCCGGGAAAGTCCGAGAAGGACGTGAAGGGGCTTGCCGCCGAGGAAGATCTCCTGTCTTGCCTTTAATTCTTTCATGTGGGATTTGAGCTGGTACAGCTCATTGACAATATTTTTTTCCCCCGGGAACAATGCATGATAGTCCTTCCGCATCTCATTCCTCAGGAATGCGATTTCAGACCGTACTGACACGATCCTGAAGAGCAGGCTCCCGGACAGGACCAGTGCTATCAGGATTAGCAGAACCCCGGTCATCCTCAGCGATTTCCTGGTCTTTTCAATATCCCGTATAAAGGCAAATTCGCCTCTTCTCAGGTTCACTGTGGGTGTCTTCATCTCCTCAATGGCAAGAGATATCCTCTCTTCATCTTCCAATGGCGCGGGTGAGGCAAGTTTCGCGAGCGCAAAATCCTTCGTAAGGCTTCTCAGTTCCAGAGAGGTAATGACTGCGGGATCAATATTGCATGCTTTGACTTTATCAAGAATCTCCCTGATACGCGTCTTTTCCGTATAGACCGCAAGCACCTGTGTTGCGGTATCGGATTTCCCGACGATTATGTCATCGAATACCACACCGGCAGATCCGCCCAGTATCAGTCCGTCGAGTTCGAAAGGAAGCACATCCCGAATCCGGTCCATATCAGAAAACGGCAGATCAATGACCCTGAAATTCAGACTGCTGAGAGGCAGGCTTATATACGCATTTTCCATATCGTATCCCGCAATATCGGCGGGGAAATCACCATTCTGGGGGAAAGGATATGTCCTGCGGTCTTTCAGTTCGCACTTGCCTCCCCTGACCGCAAACAGGTAAATCCCGAGCATTTCTTCCCGGATGTCAATAAACAGAGTGTTCCCCATTAATATTCCTTCCAGTATTCGACTCTGACTTTTTCCGTATCAAAGACGGTCTCGATGATCCGTTTCACTCCGCCGGACTCTGCAGAAGATTGTATCGAAAAAATTTTCCCCTTATAAATGAGAGATATCCCTGAAGCGGTCTGAAACGTCGCAACACTGTTCACCTGTCCGATATTCTCAAATGGACTGAAATCCCTGTGTGTCATGATTTTCTTCGCTTCCCCCTCATCCAACGATTCAGACAGGCTCATCAGCACAGCAGCATCAGCGCCGTTGATATTTATCTCCAGATTGTCTCTCGTACCATACACTGTGATATACGGAAATAATTTATCATAATCTTCCCTGCTTATTCCACGAACCAGCAGCAGTTCATCGACACTTGCAAAAGCAGCGTTTTTAGCGCCTTCTTCCAATCCGGAAATCTCCGCAAATTCATCGGGATCGATCCATTCCCTCACCCTGTCCGCGATTTTTGTGTCCAGGGAGAGTATCATGAGAAGTCTCTGAAACGCCTGGAATGCAGCAGGGTTCACGTCCCCGATCCTATATATGATAGCATTGAGGTTGAACTTCGCATTCTCATCCTCCAGCCGCACCGATATGCTCCCCTCAAAATCTTCAAACGGGTTTTGCACGGGGAATTCCATGGAACCGGGATACGAATAGGGTTTCCCGCTCAAGGTATCCGATAACATCTTTGCAGACACATGTATGCCGGATCTGGCCATGAGGGACAGCCGTTGTGAATCGCTCCAGTTATACAGATTGACCGTTCCGGTATACACTCCATAGGAAAATTCGACTACCATGGCCGTGATCAGGACGAGTGCAAGGAGGGTTACCACAAGGGCTATGCCTTTCTGGTCACCACAGGAATACATCAGAGTGCCCCCCCGTACATCGGCCTGGACATGTCCGAAAGTGTGATCGTTCTTCCCTTAACCATCACTGCCAGGCTGATCCTGATTTCTTCGGGAACTCCCTGATTCAGTTCAGTGTCCCATGTCTTCACCCACGTATTATTGAATTTTGCCTCGACCGTAAATGCCTCGAGTCCTTCGATGATATCAACTCCTTCCACCTCATCCCTGTTGTTCGGGGCCTCGACCTTTTTCATGAGGGTCAGCCTGCCGTCTCTCTCTTCAACATAATATGAAATCCGGGAAAGGCCCGGACGCAATACGGAGAAAGACGTAAAATCGAGGTGCGCAGTCTGTTTTCCGTGAAAGTCCCTGTCACGCAATTGCAGGAATGTACCGGAATCTTTTCCGCTGAAACATGCAGCATCAAGCTCGCGGCGTAAGATATCAACCGCATTTCTTGACTCCTGGAGTCTGACAAGGGACTCATCCATGCCCTCCAGCGCCCTGTGACTCAGGAAAAAAGTGCTGTAGATGGCAGCAAGCACAATCGAGAGAATCGCAACCGCAACAAGAATTTCCAGAAGGGTAAATCCATCCCCTCCCTTATGTTCCCTCCTGGTGGGCAGGTGTATGGGGACAGTGTTATTGAGGAATAAACGCATTCAGTGTTATCTTTTCTTTGCCTGATGTGATCACCACAATGATCTCCGAGATTCCCGCATAGGGCGACTCCTTCACAAACGTCGCAAATGCATACTTGTCATAAGGCGGATCGAAGTTTCCCGCCACACTCTGGGGGTTTTTCTCGAGATCTTTCAGTTTGTGCTTGCCAAGGAGAGTCCCGATCGTGACAGTCTCCTGCCTTTCGACAATTCCTATCTGATAGTTTATGGTGTAAATGAGTGTGACAAGAAGCCCGCTCACGATTGCAAGCGCAATGAGCACCTCAAGGAGGGTAAAACCTTCCTGCCGGCCGTGATTATTCCGCGTCCTGCAGCGAGCGCCCCGGGACAGATCAGGCAGGTTCCGCACCGAAAATCTCACTTCTCTGCCTGCACGATCTTCACCCTTCCGCTCAGGTGGTGAAGGGTGATTGTCATGTTCGTTTCGCCCCTGCGCATATCGACGCTCAGATCCTCCCTGACGCCAAACGGATCGAAGAAGAGAATCAGTTCCCCCCTGGAAACCGTTCCCCTTGATGGTGTCATCACTCCGGTCATATCATCGAACTTTCTCTTTTTTTCTCCGTCAGGGCCATTCCAGTAAACCGTATTCTCATCAAGATCGAATTTGGCCAGGAACGTTTCTTTCCTTGACATTGCGCTGTCATTCAGATATCTCAGGATCGAGGCTATCTCCCGCGCCTCGGATTTAAGCCTGTTTTCCCCGATCAGCCCGAAAGACGGAAGAACAACCGCAGTAACAAGAGAGACAAGAAAAAGTGCAATGATCAGCTCGAGAAGTGTAACCCCTTTGCAGGCACAGGGAAAATAATTTTTTCTATTGCATATCCCAGTTCTTGATGTCTGCATCCTTCCCTTCCCCGCCTTCCCTGCCATCGGCTCCATAACTCATGAGGTCAAAATCGCCATATACCCCGGGAGAGATATACAGATACGGATTGCCCCATGGATCGGCAGGAATCTTCTTCTGCTCGAGATAGCCTCCTTCCCTGTACCTTGAGGGTATCTGACCTGTGGTCGGCTGCTCCACAAGCGCCGCAAGCCCCTGCTCAGTGCCCGGATAAAAGCCGTTGTCGAGCTTGAAAAGCTTGAGCGCAGTCTCGAAATTCTTTATCTGCACCTTGGCCTCCGCGATCCTCGCATCGTCCGTCCTCCCGATAATCCTCGGCGCGACAATGGCCGCAAGAATGCTGAGTATGAATACCACCACGATTATCTCGAGCAGGGTAAATCCTTTATTATTTCTCATCAGTTCCTCCTGTTGAACACCGTTCTTTTCGCAGCTCGTTCCCTGTCCATCATTTTATCAGCTGGTTGAGCTGGAATATCGGCAGAAGAATCGCAAGCACTATCAGGCCGACAATTACTCCCATGAAAAGAATCATTGCCGGCTCAAGAAAAGACAGCATCTGCCGGACCTTCCTTGAAAACTCCTCCTCATATGCATCTGCAGCCTTCTTCAGGACTTCAACCATCTTTCCGCTTCTCTCACCCGTTGCAACCAGCTGAAGAAACACAGGAGGAAAGCCCTCCAGTGAAGCAGCCAGCCTCGCTCCCTCTGCAACCCGCCTGCCAGCCTCTGTTACCCTGTTTTCGAGCTCCCTGTTCCCTATGGATTTCGCACTCAGTTCAAGTGCACGGAGAACAGGCAGACCTCCCTCCAGCAGAAACCCCAGCGACCTTGCAAAACGACCCAAATAAAGGCTCAGGACGATATTTCCCGGCAGACGCAGAATGAGCCTGTCCACCAGTGCGCTGTTTGTCTGCCGGACATGTTTGAGAAAAAATACCGTGCCCATGAAAAGCCCTATGAGGAGCCACCAGTAATTCTGGAAAATATCACTGATCGTTATCAGCACGACAGTAATGAAAGGCAGCACAGCTTCAGTATCTTTGAAAATTTTTGTTATCTTCGGTATGACAAAGGTGAACAGGAAAGACAGTACAATGAATCCCACGCAGATCATGAAGACAGGATAGATCATTGATGTCCTCACTTGCGACTTCAGACCGGCCTGGGTTTCCAGATAATCAGCAATGCGGCTGAGCACTCTGTCAAGATTCCCGCTTGCCTCACCTGCAGCGACCATGTTCACATAAAAAACCGGAAAGATCTTGTCATATTCTTCCAGAGCCTTCGAAAAACTTGCCCCTGCTGCAACTTTCTCCTTAATATCAACCAGCATATTTTTCCAGGAACCCCTGTTTTCCTCAGCAATCGAATTGAGGGCTTCCATCAGCGTTACCCCGGATGAGAGGAGAGTGGACAGCTGCCGTGTCGTTGAGGGAAGGAGAGCGGCATCAGCCCTGCCGAATATGTTTCTCCGCCCGCTGTACAGGGTTTCTCTTACATCTTTCGGGTAGAGCCCGGATTCCTTAAGCCGCAAGACCGCATCTTTCTGACTGCTCGCCTCGATCGTCCCTGCCACCTCAGAGCCGTCCGTTCTGTAGCCTTTATACTGAAATATCGGCATAATCCTTCTGGGTAACCCGTAAAACTTCTTCGAGAGTTGTTATTCCCTGCAGGACCTTTTCGATTCCGTCCTGCCGGAGGGTCCTCATGCCTTTTGAGATTGCATGCATTTTTATACGCTGTGAATCGATTTTGTCGCAAATCATTGGGCGGATTTCATTATCTATGACGAGAAGCTCAAAGATGCCTGTTCTTCCCAAATAGCCTTTGCCCTTGCATTTGTCACAGCCTGCACCGTGATATAACGTGTCAGGAGGTTTGCCGAAATACGAAAGCTCAGGCTCAGACGGCCGGTACGACACCCGGCAGGCGGGACATATCGTCCGAACGAGCCTTTGTGCAAGCACAACCGTCAGGGAAGAGGCGACAAGAAAAGGCTCGATGCCCATGTCGATAAGCCGGACAAGGGCGCTCGGCGCATCGTTGGTATGAAGGGTGCTCAGGACAAGATGTCCGGTAAGGGAGGCCTGCATGGCAATCTCTGCTGTCTCAATGTCCCGTATTTCTCCCACCATGATGACATCAGGGTCCTGACGGAGAATCGACCTGAGACCCGATGCGAATGTGAGCCCAATTTTCGGGTTTACGTGGATCTGTCCGATTCCCTTCAGCTGATATTCAATGGGGTCTTCAACTGTGATAATATTTTTTTCTTCAGTATGAATCCTGTTAAGCGCAGCATAGAGAGTCGTCGTTTTCCCGCTTCCGGTTGGCCCGGTCACGAGGATTATGCCGTCAGGTCTCTGCAGGTGTGCTTCGAGCTTTTTTCCGTCATCATTGCTGAACCCGACCTCCCAAAGCCCAAGAAGCCCCTGTTTTCTGTCGAGGAGTCTTAATACTGCCCGTTCGCCGTGAGACGTGGGGATTACAGAAACCCTGATATCGATATCCCTTCCGCCAAGAAGAAGCCGTATCCTGCCATCCTGGGGAAGTCTTTTCTCTGCGATGTCCAGATTGGACATTATCTTGATCCTGCTGATCAGCGCATCCTGAATTATCTTCGGCGGCGTCAGAACCCTGTGAAGCACTCCGTCCACCCTCAGCCTCACGTCAAGCTCTTTTTCATAGGGTTCGATGTGGATATCGCTCGCCCTTTCTTTCACCGCCTGGAGGAGGAGCGCATTGAGAAGGCGTATAATGGGGGCTTCCTCGGTGAGTTCGAGCAGATCTTTCGGTGCCTCAAACTCTGTCGCAACCGATGAAAGATCCTCTCCTGTAATGGTATCCATCACTTCCTCGGCAGAACCTATCTGCCCGTAAAACCTATTGATGGCATCAAGGATCAATCCCGGTGGAGCCTTCAACGCCCTCGCCTTCAGGCCCATAATCTTTGAGACTTCCGAAAGAGCAAGGAATCCCTTATCGTCTTCCACAGCCCCAACCAGTTCAGCATCGCGGATCTTAATCGGGAATATGTGGTTGTTCCTGACAAAACTGAGCGGGATATTCTTCAACAGGGAGAGTTCTACTTCTCCATCGTTTATCGCATCAATCGTTTCCATGGGCAATCATTCTTCATTCCGGGGAACAAAACTCCATACCCTTCATCTTGCCTTCTGTATCTTCATGAGATAGTTTGGTTCAGCGTATTCGATTTCTTCGTATTTATTGAAAACCTTCACCGCGTCCCTCACATCCTGTCCCTTTTTCAGTCGTATGCGATGAGGCCCCCGGGGTGTCAGCACCGAGATAACGGATGCCCCTTCGGCAGCAAGGATTTCCAATACCCTCCGATCCTCAACAGCATCCCTGAATTTCACCAGGGCTTCTCCCTGAACAAACATTTCTTCCGTCCTTGCGTAGTCAGCTTTTTTATTGTCCGTAAGCTTTGAAAGCTGTTCCGCTTCTTTGATGATATGCGGGGTAAGAAAAACTATCAGATTTGTCTTTTTCTTTCCGATCGATCTGTTCTTGAAAAGCCACCCGAGCAGGGGGATGTCTCCGAGCAGCGGCACCTTTGTCACGTTTTCCTCTTCGCGCTCCTCCATCAGTCCTCCGATCACGACCGTCTGATTGTCCTTCACAAAAACAGATGTCTTCGTGGAACGCTTTGTGGTGGTCGGTCCAACCGTCAACGTGACATCGGTTGATTCCTGTTTAAGTGCCGAGATCTCCTGAAATATATCGAGTTTCACATAATCGCCTTCTGCGATCTGCGGGGTCAGGCGCAGGGTGATGCCGACATCCTTTCTCTCTATGGTGCTGAACACTGACTGGGGCCTTGACGGGTCTGATTCTTTCTTTGAGATAAAGGGGACATTCTCACCGACGACGATTTCCGCTTCCTTATTGTCGGAAGTAAGAATCTGCGGCGTCGAAAGCACATTCACAGCTCCCCTGAATTCATTGAGGCTGAAAAGGGCAGCAAATCCGGGGACGCTGAGTGTTGAGGTGACCACTTCACCATCAGGCCCGATCGTGGAAATAGGGACGTCCAGAAAATTCCCCATACCTCCGGCAGTAAGCCCTGTCAGTCCGAAAAGGATATTCTGCATCGCAGAGGAGTCTATGGTGCCGAACCCGCCTACCGCAACAGGCTCGCCGTCTTTTTCCGCGATGATCCTCCATTTTGCGCCGAGTTCCTGCAGCCTGTCAATCGACGCCTCAACGATCATTGCCTCAACATACACCTGCTTTCTTTTTCTGTCCAGTTGTCTGATGACCTGCACAAGGTTCTGGTAGTCTGCCGGTGAGGCAACAATGACAAGGGAGTTCGTCGCCTTATCGGGAGAAATCGTGACCCTTCCTCCCGGTTCAAACGGACTTTTTGCCGCCTGACCTGCCTGTACCGGCTGCCCGGCACGGGGCTGGGAAGAAATACCGGTGATCATCCCCTCGAGCACTTTGGAAAGTTCGGCAGCATCCGCATATTCCAGAAAGTAGACATTGATCTTGCTTGTTGCTTCCGGAAGAGGAATATCGAGAAGTGCGATCATCCTTTTCATCGATTCCTTTTCCTGTTGATCAGCGATCAGAACAATGGCATTTAATCGCACATCCGCAAAGACACTGGCCCTCTGTTCCTCAACAGAATATCCTGTCACTGTTTCCCCGGGTCTCGGCGGACGTATCGCAGCAGTGTGGGTCCTGCTGCCCAGAGCAAGTGCCTCATTGATGATCTTTACGACATCCTCAGCGTTTGCATGTCTGAGCATGATCAGTTCCGGCTCCTCAATGCCGGGCTTGTCTATCGAATCGATGATTTGGAGAATTTTTTCGATATTCGCATATGAGTCAACAATCAAAAGCATGTTGCTCGGCCCGAAAGATGAAATGTGCCCGTCGCGCGAGATCAGGGGCTGAAGGAAGTTTACCGCTTTTGACGCGGATATCGCCCGCAGTTGCAAGAGCCGTGTGATATACGCATCGCTCACCATCCCCCTGCCGTCTTTCAGCAGTTCTGTGCCTGACTGTTTCGCCTGGGAAACGGGGACAATCTTGTATACCTTTCCTGAAGGAACAACCGTAAACCCTTTCAGTTCGAGGACAGAGGTAAAAAGACTGAAGGCGTCATCAACCGAGAGCCTCGAAGGCGCAATGATGGTAATGTTTCCCTTCACCTTTTCGTCGAAAACGAAATTCTTGCCGGTCACATCGCTGATGAACTTGACTACGACAGCGATATCCACATCAACAAAATTAAAGGTGACCTTCTTTTCCTTTGTTCTTGCAGCATCAGGGCGAGCCGGTACTTCTTTTGTTTCAGGAGCGGTACCGGCCTGTTCCGGGGCATGTCCGGCTGAGGGAGTCCCGGCAAATGAGAGGCAGGGAGAAATGTGCAACAAAGATAACCCTGCAACCAGCAGGCAGATGAGCCTCCGCAGAAATATTGCAGTTCTTTTACCGGTCTTCATATCCAGAAATCCTTTGCATAGTGAGAAATCGATAACGATTTGATTTTTCAGCCTTTATATTACTTTATCTGATAGGTCATTGTCATCCTTGCCCCTGACCTGATCAGATCAACCTGAACCCTGTCAAGCCCTCTCAGGGCAGTGAACGCCTGAAGGGCTCTCTCAGGATCTGAAATATCATATTCGTTGATCCTGAGAAGCACATCACCGTCCTGGAGACCAAGACTCTGGTAAATACCTCCCGTTTTGACCTCACTCAGTATAAAACCCTCTTCCCTTCCATCGACGAAATTCGGTTTGAGCCTTGCATCGGTCATCATCTGCCCAGGGTTGGTGATCGCCTGCTGCAGTCTTGCCTGATCCACCATATATGTCCCCCGCCCTATCCGCTGTGCAAACCCCGAAGGAGCACCTCCCATGCTGGCAGGTTTCGCAATTTCCCTGACCTTCACATCTTCAAGCAGAAAGTCAAACGCAGAATCTCCCTTTTTTATGATCGCCCTGTCTCTTTTGACCACAGACAGGGTTCCGAGACCGAATACTGATTCGCCGATCCTGAAAACTTCCTGCATTCCTGAATTGTCCTTGAACACTGCATACGTGAGTTCTCTGGGGCCGACGACGGTGCCGATCAGCACAAAATCCGTTTTCTGTGCCCGGTTTCCGGATACCACGGTCAGAACCCTGAGATTACCGCCGGGAAAACCGAAAGGGTTGTTTTTCAGTACCGGGGAATAATCTTCAAACGGGCTTTTCCGGTACGCTGCCTCTGTATCAACCGGTGCAGCGGTTGTTTTCCTGAGGTTTTTTTTCTTCTCAAAATAGTCAGAGACAATATCACGCCCTGTCAGAAGAACCAGGAGAAAAAGTCCCGTACATAATAAAAGGTTAAGGGCGGCTATGTTCCTCCTGCTCAGGATTACTGATTTCTGCATGACAGTATGTTATTCAATATACAATTGAATGTAAACACCGCAGTATTTATGCTGTTAATCTCTTGGAACAGCATCCACTATGAATAAAAAAGGGGACGGATTGAGAAATCGCCCCCCTCTCGCAATGCGTCTCTGCAATTACTGATGCCCGGATACCCTAAACTATCTCCTCCGTCTCATGAAGGCGATCAGGACAAGGGGTGAAAGCAACAGTGCCAGGTCTGCGGCTGCTGTTTGGCTATTCTGCGGTGCTCCTATTGCACATCCCCCGCCACCGCCACCGCTCCGGCGGCTCCCGGTACTCAGCGTTTTGACAGATACTTCTTCAGAATATGCGGAATTGCCTGCCAGAGCACTGAACGCCCTTACCCTGTACCAGTAGCCTGTGCCTGCGCTCAGTCCCGAGTCGGTAAAAGTGGTGGCATTCTGGCCAACCTGGGCGATCTCAATAAATGTTCCGTTGGAAACCCTTCTCTCTATTTTGTACCCTGCTTCCGCACCTGAATCGTCATGCCATGAAAGCCGTATCTCAGAAGTCGACAGTGCAGAAGCATGAAGGTTTGCCGGAGGACTGAGAGGCGTAATGGCAGATGTTTCGTTGGTGAGATATGATGGAGAATCCCCGAGATCATTATAGGCCTTAGCCCGGTAAAAATATCTTGTGCCATCGGCAAGTCCGCCATCCGCAAACGAATTTGCGTTTGCGGCAAGGGTGATGATCAGCGCATAAGAACCGCCTTCGGCTTTCCTCTCTATCCTGTATCCGTGTTCATCAGTCGCCCTCTCAGTCCAGGCCAGAGATATCTGGGAAGGAGACATCGGAGTTGCAACAAAATCCGTCGGTGCCCAAAGTGAGGACATCGCCTTAAAGGAGTTGATCCTCCCGGCGGTCAGGATCCATCCGTTCAGGGTAGGAAGGACATCGACATACCGAAGCACCATATTCCGGATGCTCAGATGACTGAGATGGGAATAGTATGCAGAAAGCAATCCCGCAAGACCTGATACGTGGGGGGCAGCCATTGAGGTTCCGCTCCCGAATTCCTTATCAGAATATCTATTCTGGGGAAGGGTGCTCAGGATATACACCCCGGGGGCAGCCACATCTACAGTAGTCGGGCCGAAGTTGGTAAAGGGTGTTCTCCTGTCATCCTGATCAGTAGCTGCGACTGAAATGATGTTGGGAAGATTGTACCCGGCGGGATAGACAGGCAGCAGATCGTTATTATCACCTATTCCATCATCCCCGCCGTTTCCGGCAGCAGCTACCAGAAGGGTCCCCGCGTTATTGGCAGCGGATATTGCATTGTACAGGGTGTTCGAAAATCCATACCCTCCAAAGCTCATATTGATAACCTTCGCACGGTTTGTTACCGCATACTGTATGCCGGCGGCGATATCTGCGTCAGACCCGTCTCCTTCGGCATTCAGGACCTTCACAGGAATCATGTTGACCATCCACATCACACCCGCGATTCCGTTGCTGTTATGTCCCTTTGCACCCGCAATCCCTGCCACATGGGTACCGTGGCCATGGTCGTCCATGGGGTCATTGTCAGTCGTTTTTGCAACCGCGCAACTGCCGCTTTCGTTGAACTGAGCGCAGGTAGTAAAATCCCATCCCTGGCAGTCATCGATATATCCGTTCAGATCATTGTCAATGCCGTCAAGACAGTTGGTCTCCCCAAGGTTTCTCCAGATATTCCAGACAAGGTCGTTGTGGGTGTAATCGATACCGCTGTCGAGTATCGCAATGATAATTTCCGGGCTTCCTATCGAGATCTCCCAGGCTTCAGTTGCCTTGATGTCTGCACCCGGAGTACCGTAGGCATACTGACCTGTATTCCATAACGCCCATTGATCCCGGAAAAAGGTATCGTTCGCCACGATAAACAAGGCTTTTCTGATATAGTTCGGCTCGGCATATTCAACGTTCGGGTCAGACATGTATGCAGTGATCGCTTCTTTGACAGATATCCCTTTTGCCAGTGCCACATGCTCAAGATTTGGAACAAGAGTATATCTTCTTATTACAGATGAGCCGACAGTCTGATGTGTCTTCACGGCTGATGAGGTTACCACTCCGGATTTGAATCTGACAAGGAGTTCTCCCTCTCTGTAGTTGCCTGCATCCATCTGCACCATGATGGACTGTGCACTCATTGTTGCACTGCCGGTTTTTGCTGAGGGCTCTGAAGAGATTTGTGCAGTTTTCTCACTGCCGCATGCAACAAGAATAAAACACACCAACAAAAAAAGAAATTTCTTCATGGTCTTGCTCCTTATATATATATTGCTTGGTCATTCATTCATGTGTCTCTGTGCAGAGCCATTTATGCTGCTTCACTTCATCCCACTCATTGAGGGAATCGAGAGGATTCTGAGTTCAATCCTCCTTTCCCCGCATATTTTCCCACAGTCAATCAGGGCGGGCTTTCGCCCGCCCAAAAAAAGTTATTGGATATTCACCGTCGAATTTACACTCTGCCCGAGTGAATCAACGACTATGATATTAAATGTTGCAGTCCAGCCGGTAAAGCTTGTGAACCTTACGGTAAAGACCGCCTGATTTGTGCCGGCGGTTCCGACTTCCGCTCCATTCGCCGTTATGCTCTGATCAATGAACGTCAGAAGTGTGTAGTACACAGTGTATGGGGCAACCCCGCCAGACACAAAATACTGCACGTCGACATCGAATGGGATAGCATTTCCTATTGCAAATGAAGTAGGCGTAATCGAAAGTGTCGATGTCGGCACCGTAATTGTCAGAGTCGCTGTCTTTGTGGTTCCGGTAGCATCTCTTACTGTCAGTGTAACCGTGCCCGCAGACGTAAACGCAGGGATAGTTACAATGAATGAATCCCCGCTTGCGGCAACATTCCAGGTCCCATCGCCTGGGGCTGAGTCATAGGCAATCGCAGCATTGCTTGAAGTGACCGTATAGGGAGCAACCCCGCTGTATATCGTGTAGGAGACTGTGCCGCCCGCAATACCGTCAATCGTCTGCGCACCCGGAAGGACAGTCAGTGCGGTGGTTACCAATACATCGGTCGTTGCGCTGACTCCGCCCGATGTCGCAGTGATTGTGCACGTGCCTTCTGATGAAGTTCCGGTATACTCAGCGTTCGCCACGCCATTTGCAGTCTGCGCAAAGGGGGTCACCGTTCCGCATGAAGCAATATAACTTACTGAAGTTCCGTCGGGAGCCGGACCGCCTGTGTTCAACACCACTGAAGCGGTGATGTCAGACGTGTCTTCAGGCTCAAGAACAGAAGGATTGGCAGTGACATTCACATTACTCACGACAACCGGCAGAAGGAACAACGATACAAGATTGGCAGCACCATTGTCCGCAGTCGCAGTGATGTTCAGAATCGTCCCGAGATTTCTGACCGCCGCAGGGTCCACCTGCACCAATACGGTTGTTTCCCCGTTCGCATTTGTGGTGCCGGTGCTCCCCAGAGGGAAGGAAGCCTCTGAACTGTCTGCCCCGAAAGTAACAGATGTCAGTGCAGCACGCTGACCGAACCGGTTGAAGACCGTTGCCCGCACAACCACCTGATTATCATTCGCGTTCTCAAAGAGCGTCAGATCACCCGGCTCATTATATATGCCGTCATTATCTCCGTCTACATCAAGCGTCATGAAAGGCTGAAGGTTAAGGGTTGTCGCAAAGAAGACAGTCTTTCTGTCCCGGACGATAGCCACTCCCTTATTGACCTCTGCCTGAATTGTGGCAAACCCCTGGACCGTAGACTTAAGGGTTACTGTTGCTATCCCGATATCGTTTGTTTTTGCAGATGTTGATGAGAGAACACCTATCGGTGAAAGGTTGGTAAATCTCACTGCAAGACGCCTGACCGGATTGCCGTTCCCGTCCAGGACCTTCGCATGCAGTGTTATCACCGTATTCGTTTGGGCGATAAAGTGAGAAGGCAATAACTGAACGATCGATGGTTTCCCGGGGTTTTCCCCTGCAGGAGAATTTGAAGAACCGGCTCCGCCGCCGCAATTGAGTGTACTGAGAGTCAAAGCCAGCAAAGTCAGTAATATGAAAAATTTTTTCATCTCTTCCTCCAAATAATTAATCACAATAATCGAACCAGCCGATCTGGAAGTCTGTTTGAGTCTTGAAAGAGAATTTGGTTCCGTATTCATTCTTGCCTTCAAACGTATATACTGCCGTATAGTTGTTGATATACGCGAGTCCGTGATTGAACTGCCCGGATAGGACATCGTCGTAATACTTCTCTTTTCTGAGCAGATCAACGAAGATAACGGTATCCTGCACAGAGGTAATACCGCTTCCCGAAGGAGCCGGAATCACGATTGTTTTGTACCGTGTGTCATGTTCGATCGGCGGGGCACCGATGGAGTCTGTTGAACGCTTGTATTCGACCGTATATTTTTCGACATAGAGGTTTCCTGCCTTGAAGGTTGCATTCGGATTCAGGAGTCTTGCCTCCATTGTTATGATTGCAGAGTGGTCAGTAAAACTTTCGAATACCGGCGGCGGACCCGGTTCACAGATATCCTGTACCACATCAACCGAATAGGTATTCTCTCCCAGATACTGGGGCACAACCGTTGCCTGCACCTGGACACCGGTATCCTCACTGCCGCGGCTTCCGGGTGACCCCGGTCCACCTCCACCGCACCCCCAGAAAAGGATACTGAGCAGCATACAGCATACAGCAAACGATACACTATGACGTCTTTTCATCTTGCCCCCTGTCTTCATATTGATATCCTCTTTAATAGTCTCTTTTATGTCTTTATGATTTTGTGACGATCCTTGGCGTAATGAATATCAGGAGTTCGCTTGTGCTTGATGTCTCCTTGTTACTTTTAAAAAGCCTTCCCAGAATGGGGATCTTCATTAACCCCGGAACTCCTGTCTCTGATTCATTCGTCGTGATTTTGTACATCCCGCCGATAACAATTGTTTCTCCGTCTTTTATGATGACATTGGTGTTCGCCTCTTTTTTATCGGTGCCCGGAACACCTTCCACTGAGGGGACCGTCGGATCGAGTTCCTCCTTCTTGATTTCTATGGACATCCCGATTGACTTGTCAGGAGTAATATGAGGAGTCACCACCAATTCCAGCGTAACATCCTTGAACTCTGTCGAGATTGTTCCCTCTGTGGTCAGCTTCCTTACAGGGATGCTCTTGCCCTGCAGAATCTTTGCCTTGCCATTGTCCACTGTAAGTATCTTCGGATTTGAGATGACCTTCAGGTTCCCTACTGATGCAATAGCAGAAAGCTGCAGGTCAAGACCGATAGTCCGCGCCGGATCGATAATTCCGAAAGTAAATCCGGAGCCGGACAGGGGACCTACCCCTTTCGCCGGAAAGTCCACAAGATAATTCCCTCCACTAAATGCGCCTGGTGCAGTAAGCGGAACTCCTGACAACCCGCCTATTGAAGCAAGAGTATTAGTCGATTGAAGGTTCATTCCCCACTGTATACCGAGTTCATGCTCGTTGCTGGTATTGACCTCAACAATCCTCGCCTCTATCAAGACCTGGGGAGTCGGTCTGTCGAGTGTTTCAAGAAGGTTTTCTACCTCCAGAAACACTGATGCGATATCCTTCACGAGCATACTGCTCGTGCGTCTGTCAACACTGAGACTTCCCCTCGGTGTGAGAATCTTGGAGTTGCGTATGGCTGCTTCTACAACTGTGACATCCGCATAGCTTATCGGAAACATCTTTGTTTCAAGCGGCTCCGCCTTTACAAGGGCGTCAAGCGCCTTTGCCTTTTCTTCGCTTTCCTTCGCGAATATAATATGCGGGGCGATCCTTATGATATTTCCCTCAATCGATTTGTCGAGGCTGAAGGTTTTCAGGATTGTGTCGAGGGCCTGATTCCACGGAACATCCCTGAACTTCATCGTAGCCTTGCCCTTTACATCGGGATGGACAAAAAGGTTGCACCCGCTTATGTCGGCAAACAGCCTGAATATCGGAACAATTTCCTGGTCCTGAAAATCAAAATTGACTGTCTCTCTCCCCTCGAGGAATGCCTGGCATTTCCCTTCTGCAGGAACCCGGGGCTTCGTTGCCGAAGGTTCCGGTACATCCTCAGTATCTGGCTCCGTCATTTCGGCTGCCGCTGATGTCGAGAGCTTCATTCCGGGTCTGGTCAAGGTTACGACAATCGAGTCGCCAATTGCCGCGACATCAAAATTTGTCCTCTCTTTCAGGTCAAGGACGAGCCTGACCATCTCATCATGTTTACCCTGGCGGATCCCCTTCACCGGTGAAACGACTGAGGATGGCATCGGTGCTTTCATCATGACATTGGGGATATCGATAACAAGACGGTCATCCAGGGGAAACACATTCGGAATCATTGTACCATTCCCCTTAATCAAAACCTTCACCGCTTCTTCGGAGGTATCGAAAGAAATATCTGATATCTCGGTTGCCTTTGGAAACTGCGGCTGGGCATGTCCAGGATTGTTGTGCCCTGCAGCCATTACTGTTTCTTTGCGCAATAAATCTGCAACTTTGATTTCACTGGCTGTATCCGCTGCACTGCCTTGAGAAGTGTCCTCTTTTATCAGTACTGTCAGCACATTGTTGTTGTATTCCTGTTCAACAAATGAGGGGTTCTGGAGCAGGATTTCGAGCCGTCCGAGGAGAGCGGGAGACTCAATCTGCAGGGGGACGATTTCTGTTATCCCGGCCTTGTGGGATACAATCTTTTGATTGAACGTTCCGATGCTCACCACAGGAAGATCTATGACCAGTCGGTACGGGTCTCCAGGTTTGTAAATGGTATAAATGAATGGTTCGTTCGCAGTGACTGTTATCTGATTATCCAGGATGTCAATGCCTGTAATGACCGTGGTATGACGGGATTGCAGTGCGTCTCTTTCACTCCCTGTTGTCGCACATCCCCAGAATGTACACAAAGAGCTCAGGATAATCACATATGCACAGCATATCATGATGTTCCGGAAACTCAGCAGGCCTTTATTCAATAATTCATATCTCCTGGTTTTTCGTTTCTGATTCATTCTTCTTCCCCCTTGTGGAGTTTCAATATCGAATCCCTTGGCTTTATTTCACCCCTGTAATCCTTGATATATTCCCTGATAACGACCCTGTCCTGTGTAATCTTTTCGACCTTCCCCCCCTGCAGCCCCATAATCATGCCTTCCGTTATCGTATAGGTTTTTTTGTCAGGCAACCGGATAAGGGCAAAATATTTGTCATTTTTCCAGGCGATCGCCATCAGATGTATCTCATCAAGGTCGTAACTCTCGAAAGGGCTGGCTCCCTTCTTTTTTGCCGGTTTCTGTTTTGGCAATACAAGAGAGAGAAAAGGATCCCGCCTGCCTCTCGCATCATACGCATATCCTTCAGGAACAACCGGCTTTTCTTCTTCTGCAGGAATTGCTTCCTTAACTTCAGCAGGCTTAACCTGCCCGGCCTGCGGCTTCTTTGCAGGCTGCTGATCCTTGCCGCAGGCGCAGAGAGAGAACCCGATGAAGAGGCATACCATGATGAGCGCAATCGTCAGCCTTTTCATTGCGCCCCGCCTCCACCTTGCTGAGGTGTGGTATCTTTCTTTGTCGGATCGGCTTCCTCGACTGCGGAAAAAGTGGTTGCATTGAAGGATATTCTGACATCCGCGCTTACCTTTTCCGGTTTCGGATCACTGAGCCTGATGTCAGAAATATTTACGATCCTGGTCAGTTTGGTGAGGCTGCTGAAGAAATACCCAAGGCTGTGATAACTTCCCAATAGCTCGACTTTTACAGGTATTTCATACACGATACCGCTCGGGTGCGTCTTTTTCTGCTCAGGTCTCCAGAGTGCCACCTTAAGGCCTGACCGTATGCACAGGTCAGAAACCTGTTTGAGCAGCGACGAGACCTCCTTTTCCTCCGGGAGCTGTTGCTTCAGCTCATGCAGCCTTTTCCTCAGTTTCTCATTCTCCAGTGTCAGTTCAGGCAGTTTTTCAGCCTTTGCCTGGTTTTTCGCAATTTCATTTTCCTGGGCCGCTATTTTCACCTCAAGGGCCTTGATCTCTTCCCGTGCAGGAGAAATAAAGATAAGATATCCCGCAATGACAATGATCAGGGCAGGAATGCAGGATATCAGTATTTTCCCGTATAACGGCAATGCCTTAAAGTTTATATCGAGTTTCAGGGCCATGCTATGCCTTAATCTTAAATGTTAACTTAAAAGAATATACAGGAATCTGTTCGAGTGCCTCACTCTTTGATTCCTGCAGGTACACCTCGGCAAACATCTGTGAATTCTTTATGTTGTCAACATAGGTAACGATATCGGTGTTTGTAAAGCCGAACCCGTCAAGATTTATATTCCCCCCCGCAAATGTCATGCCGCGCAGCCAAACCCCGTTCGGCATCAGCGAACTGACTTCATCAAGGATCTTAACGGGAACACTCTTGTTCTTGCTGAGTTGCTCGATCAGATCGCTCCGATCCCTGAAGTCTTTGTTGCGTTTCTCAAAATCCTCAACCGCCTTTATCTTTTCCTTGAGCTCCGCTATCTTTTTTTCATTGGCTGCAAACTGATTCTTTTTTGCAGAAAGCCGCGAGGTAAAGAAAAAAGCGAGGTACGCTGTTATGATACATATGACGAGCGTCCCGAGAACAGCCCCAATCAGAAAAGACGGCAGAGGCTTGGCCTTCTTTTTCCTCTTCACCGGCAAGAGATTGACTTTTATCATCTGTCTCCTGACCTCCTCAGGGCAAGTCCTGCAGCGATAGCCGCAATCGGCGCCATTTCCTCAAGATATGTCGGATCAAATTTTTTGGGTATCCTGATATTCTTGAAAGGCTGCATGATTTTCGTCTCAACCCCTATTTTTTCCGCAATAAGTTTCGGAAAATCTTTTATCAGCGCACAGCCTCCGCTCAGTATTATTTCGTTGATTTCCTCATGAAAGTACTCAAGCGAGCGATTCACCTCGCCAATGATTTCTTCGGATGCCAGTTCCATGACCGAATATGCGTCCTGTGAAGCGATATTTTCCACCGCTTCTCCCTTTTTAAGTCTTTCGGCAACATCATATGTCAGATTGAATTCCCGCTGAAGCACTTCGGTGTGCAGATTGCTCCCGACCGCGCTGTCCCTCGTAAAGACAGATATGCCCCCTTTCAGGATATTCATATTGATCGTGCTTGCGCCGATATTTACGAGTGCGATATTCTTGTGCGGTTCGATTTCATAATTGATCTCATAGATATTCTCGAGTGCAAACGAATTCACGTCAACGATCTGGCAGTTAAACCCGGCCTCTTTGACCACGGTGATGTATTCATTGATGATGTCTTTTTTTACCGCGACAAGTATGACATCCATCTGCCCGGGTTCTTCCTTCGGCCCGAGTATCTGGAAGTCCAGGTTGACGTCTTCAATGTCAAAAGGGATATACTGTTCTGCCTCAAATTTTATCGATTCGGACAGTTCTTCTTCTGTCATGTCAGGAAGCGCAACCCTTTTGATGATGACAGAGGAATGCCCTGCGATGCTGATGGTAACGTCTTTAGTCTTTATCTTTGCCTTTCTCGAAAGTTCCTTCAGGGAATCGACAAGGCGAAGGGAATCGATGATCGAACCATCAACAATCAGTTCGGGGGGGAGAGGGATCATGTCAAACAGCTCGAGTTCGTACCCGCCCTTGGTATCCTTAAGCTGCACAGCCTTCAGATAACCCGAGCCGATATCTAAGCCAATGGAACTTTTCGCACCAAAGAGCATAGCATATGATTACCAGAAAAAATATGTCTTGTCAAGTTTTTTTTAATCTTAATAGGCAGATGGAGGGCAAATATTAATAAATTAGTTTAAGTTTGTGACCCAGATCACAAAATAAAAACAAACATTGTGGAACGGAACAGCAGGTTCAGGTTATCACAGAGGAATCAAGTAACCGCTCTATCTTTACAGTACCATTTTCAATTTTTCCTATTCCAAACAGCCGCTTATCAGGGGTCTTGAGTCTGACATAACCATTTGTTGAATATTCCCTTCCTTCCTCTTCCCATCTGAGAAAAGAGTAACTGTCCGTGGTCAGCGGGAATGATACGCCGTTTCTGGCTTTGCGGAAAGACTCTTCGGTGAGGACTATTTCTCCGAGATGCGAGAGGGCATCGTCCATGGACAGGAATGCCCGGTCTGTGTGCAGCAGATCCCCCATGGGCACAGAATCCTCCAGCCTGAAACGTCCTGTTTTTGTCCGCTGTAATGCAACCATATGCGCGCCTGTTCCGAGAGCGTTGCCGATATCATCGCACAATGTCCGGATATAGGTCCCTTTGGAACAGCCAACTCTCAGCTCAACATATGGCAGGGTGAAACCAGTGAGGGAGATGCTGCTGATATGCACTGACCTTGCAGGTCTGTCAATGCTGATCCCCTTTCGTGCGAGCTTGTAAAGCGGTTTCCCGCCGACCTTGACCGCAGAAAACATCGGGGGCGTCTGTTCAATATTACCCTGAAAACTCTTCAGAATGCGATGCAGATCCTTCTCTCCGACAGCCTGGAAGTCTCTTGTTTCGAGTGTCCTGCCTGTTGAATCGAACGTATCGGTTCTTTCGCCGAGTTTCAACCGGACATGATACTCCTTTTCGAGGTCCGATAAAAAACGCGTGATCTTCGTTGCCTCGTTCAGACATACGAGAAGCACACCTGTCGCTATCGGGTCGAGCGTGCCGGCATGCCCTGCTTTCTTCGCAGAGAACAGTTTCTTCACCCGAAGGACAGCCTGCTGTGAAGAGATATTTTCAGGTTTATTTAAATTGATGACGATATTCATAGTGGCGCGCCCAGGAGGATTTGAACCCCCGACCTGCGGATTCGTAGTCCGACGCTCTATCCAGCTGAGCTATGGGCGCATATGGTTTGCATGTATTGTAACATGTCGCTCCGGAGAATCGTGAAATAATTCTGGGATTGAATTCCGCTGCAGGTTTTACCGTGATAATGCACAGGTAACCCTGGGGGAATGCAGGAGTACAGATAGTGCAGCCTTCGTGCGTCTGATAGCGAGTTTTGAAAATGAATGCTGATTGTCTGCAATATTGGCAAAATTTTTTGTATGCTAATATATATTAAGCAAAAAGATAAATTTCCAGGATATATTCAAACAGTGAGAATCCCGGGAATTTTTCGATGTATTGAGAATTAATTGCTCCAGTTGTTCCCGGTGGTTTAATGCTATTGCTGGGAGTAATCATCTTACAGGGCACAGGTGAAGAAGAACAAGAATCATATGCATAATCTTCTCAAACGTCAACTGAAGAAATGCTTTGGAGACACAAGCAGCTTTCCGACCGATTGGCAAAAATTCATCGAAGCGGTCAACAGTGCCTACATGCAATTCGATGTCGAGAGGACCATGCTGGAACGCTCACTCGAACTGAGTTCTCAGGAATTGCTTCAGGCGAATTCAGAAATGAGGGCCCTCATTCTGGCGTTTCCGGATCTCCTGTTCAGAACAGATGCCACCGGTGCAATCCTCGACTTCAAGACCGGCAGTAAAACGAATCTCTATCTTCCTTATAAAGACCTGATAGGGAAACGCATTCAGGACATTCCCCTGAAAGACGTGAGCGCACAGTTTCAGGAAGCAATCAGCCGGGTTCAGATGACCCAGGCTATTGCAAGCATTGAATATCCGCTCATGATACAGGGACATGAACATTATTACGAAGCGCGGCTGGTCCCACTGCTTGAAAATCAGATTATGATAATCGTGAGAAATATTTCTGACCGGAAAATGGGGGAAAAAGCTCTCCGTGAAAGCGAAGAAAAATACCGGAGCCTCATAGAAAATGTCAATATCGGAATATACCGGCATTTATTCACTCCCGATGATCTCTTTGTTCAGGCAAATCCCAGTATGCTGAAAATATTTGGCTATGGCTCAATAGATGCGTTTACAGGAAGCACCATGTCGGACCTTTTCACGGATTCGGATGAAACACGGCTTTTCGCTGAAGAGATACGGCAAAAAGGGTGTGTGAAAGACAGGGAAATGCGCCTGAAGAGAAAAGATGGCACACAGATATGGGCCTCGGTAACCGCAAATGCCCAATATGATAAAAACGGGAATATTGCCTGGATAGATGGTGTGCTTGAGGATATCACTGAACGGAAAAGACTCGAGGAACAGCTTTTGCAGGCGCATAAAATGGAGGCAATCGGCACCCTTGCAGGCGGCATAGCACACGATTTCAATAATATTCTGACGGCAATAATGGGTTTTGCAAGCATTCTGAAAACCACTCTCATCGAAGATGCTTATTCGAGGGACTGCGTTCATGAGATCCTTGCTTCATCAGAGAAGGCTGCTGAGCTAACAAAAAATCTCCTCGCATTCAGCAGAAAACAGGTCATAAGCCCCAAGCCTGCAGACATCAATCTCATCATACAAAAAGTCGAAACACTCCTTTTAAGGATTATCGGCGAAGATATTGAACTGAAAACAGTTCCTGCAGCTGAAAATCTGACAGTTCTGGCAGACAGCGGGCAGATAGAACAGGTACTCATGAATCTTGCAGGAAATGCCAGGGATTCGATGCCTGACGGAGGCACACTCACCATAGGAGCTGAACGTATTGAACTGGACAAAGAATTTATTCATACATACGGCTATGGCAGGCCAGGACTGTATGCCGCGATTACCCTTGAAGACACTGGTTCCGGCATGGATGAGAGAACGAGGGAGAGGATTTTTGAGCCTTTTTTTACCACCAAAGATATAGGCAGAGGTACAGGCCTTGGTCTCGCGATGGTATACGGGATCGTCAAACAGCATGAAGGATATATTAATGTATACAGTGAACCAGGCAAGGGCACGAGGTTCAGGATATATCTTCCCTTAATACCACCAGAGCGTGTTGAATCCGAGCCAGGATTTCCTTACACACCGCCAAGGGGGGGAACAGAGACAATTTTACTGGCAGAGGATAATAGTTCGGTCAGGAAAATCACGAAAGGCATCCTTGAACGTTCAGGGTATCAGGTTGTAGAGGCTTCTGACGGAGAAGAAGCCATCAGCAAATTTCTCTCACACAAAGATATCATCCAGATGCTTGTCCTTGATATAATTATGCCAAAGAAAAGCGGCAAGGATGTCTATGACCTCATAAAACAGACAAGACCGGATATCCGGGCAGTTTTTATGAGCGGATATGCCTCGGACATTATTCATAAAAAAATCATCCTCGAAGAAAGTACGGCATACATCACAAAACCGGTTTTACCGGACAAACTCCTGAGGACGGTAAGAGAGATACTGGATAAATAATGTCCCTTTTCTGAACTCTGATATATTGATCTGCTCTCTTCTTATCCCTTCTTTATTCCTTCTTTCAGGATGATGCCATATTTCGCATGTTCGAAAGGATGTATCGAAGGAACCTTTGAAAACAACCAGCCCCATTTTCTGCCGGGATCCGGGAAGATCTGTTTTTCGTTCTCAAATACCCTAATGCCAAGGGCCGGATTTCTTGGCTCGTTCGACCCGGAAGTGAGCGAGAGACCATCCATCTTAAAATCAGGCAGGAAATCCCCGACATGTATCCGGAGACCGGAATTTGGAACCGCAAAGTCACTATTTAATTTTACGGTATATTCCTGTTTTGTCTTCGAAACCTTATCTTCGATAACCAGTTTTGCCCCGCTCCATTTTCCCTTCACTGTCTCAGGGATAACGACTTTTGTTTGTCCCTTCGGCATCATCATGCCCGGCTGCCCCATCTGCTGTCCGGGGGGCATCTGTCCGGGGGGCATCTGTCCGGGGGGCATCTGTCCGGGGGGCATCTGTCCGGGAGGCATCTGTCCGGGAGGCATAATGGGTCCTGTTGCGATAGGTTCCTGCGTCTGAGTTGCAGGAGGCTGGGCCTCTTTCTGCTTACAGGCAGAGAATATAAATAGCACACACACACACATGGTTAATACAAAGTATCTTTTCATCATTTCCTCCTTTGTAAATATAATCACCATTCTGTTCAGCACATGCGTTTGCTGTAGTTTTCTGGCGGAGAGGCAGGGATTCGAACCCTGGGTGGGGTTTTACCCCCACAACCGCTTAGCAGGCGGCTGCCTTCGACCAACTCGGCCACCTCTCCCTAAAGCTATATATACTAACAGCTTAAAATATGCTTTGTAAATATTGGAACCCACACTTCTGCAAGAGGCGATTTGCACATCCGTACAACAGGTTAGCTGATATCTCTGTGGACAATGTTCAGGTCTATCGGGTGTCTCTTCAGGTGCTCCTGCAGTTTGACAACAATAGCCGGTGAACGGTGATTTCCACCTGTGCAGCCTATCCCGATGGCAAGGTATGACCTGCCTTCCCTGATATAGAGTGGGATAAGAAAATCGATAAATTCTTGCATTTTCTTGACATACGTCTTCGATATGACGGTTTTGAATACATAGTCAGAGACCTTTTTATCCGTCCCCCTGAGCGGTTTTAATTCAGGAATGAAGTTGGGATTGGGAAGAAATCGTGCATCAAAGAGCAGGTCGATATTCTGGGGAACCCCCAGTTTGAAACCAAAGGAGATAAGCACAACCGTCATCGCTTTTTCCCCTGTCTTGACTGAATAGAGAGAGGTAATAAGCTGTCTCAACTGGTGCGGGGAGAGGGAGGATGTATCGATAACCCGGTCGGCAGCCTCCTTCAGGAGGGCAATTCGCTCCCTTTCGGTCTGTATCGATTCTTCGAGGGTTCCTCCGAGCGGATGCGGTCTCCGGGTCTCCTTGAACCTCCTGATAAGCACATCTTTTTCTGCCTCAAGGAAAAGGACTTCAGTCCTGTATTGCTTTCCCAGTACCTTCAGGACATCGCTGATCCCGGACAAGAAGCCTTTCTCCCTTATGTCTATACCGATGCCAATCTTCCTGATATCACGGTTTTTTCCCACGATGGAGATGAACGATCTGATAAGTGCGATAGGAAGGTTGTCGACGCAGAAAAAACCTGAATCTTCGAGCGCCCTTAAGGCAACAGTCTTTCCAGATCCTGAAAATCCGGTAATTATCACTATATGCGGTCGCATAAAATAAGGCGCCTTTATAAAACAGCAACCGGGAAAACCGGAGGGAGTCCCGGCCTGATCTCGCTATTTTACCGGTTCAATGAGCCCGAAATTCCCGTCTCTTCTGCGGTAGATGACATTGATATCCCCGCTGTTGTCATTGGTAAAAACAAAGAAGGTCTTATCAAGAAGTTCCATCTGCATCGCCGCCTCATCCGGGCTCATCGGCTTCAGTTCAAACCTCTTGTTTTTGATGATCTTGCCGACCTCAGGGGCAATGGCAATTTCAGGAGACAGGGCTCCGGGTTTCCCTTCGGACTTCCTGTGGGAAACAAGTTTTTCTTTGTATTTTTTTATCTGTCTCTCGAGTTTTTCCGCTACCTCATCAATCGAGGAATATATATCGCCTGTTATTCCTTCAGCCTGTATCAGGACACCGTTCACCTTGAGCAGAACCTCTACTTTATGCCTGTATTTTTCCACACTGATAGTAACATTAGCCTCCGAAATATTGGACAGATAACGGTCAAACCTCTTGATCTTCTTTTCTGCATAACTTTTGAGGGCAGGAGTCACTTCAAGCTGTCTTCCTGTAACAATAATATTCATAAGTCCTCCTTTCATTCATCAACTTTCCTGCGCTGTGCCTGCGGTGGAATTCCCATTTCCTCCCTGTATTTGGCCACTGTTCTCCTTGCAATTATGATACCACTTCTTTTCAGCATTTCCGATATATGCTGATCGCTGAAAGGCTTGTGCGGGTTTTCTTCTGACACAATTGTTTTGATATTGTTTTTTACAGATGTCGATGAGACGCTTCCCAGACCGCTATGCAATGCGCTGCTGAAAAGAAACCTGAAACAGAAGATTCCGTATTCGCAGGCGAGATACTTGTTTGATGTGACCCTGCTTACGGTACTTTCATGCAGACTCAGTACTGATGCAACATCCTTAAGCGTCAACGGCTTCAGGTACTGCACCCCTTTCCTGAAGAATTCTCCCTGCAGGTCCAGCAGTGCCTCGGTCACCCTGTAGATAGTCCTGTTTCGCTGATCAAGGCTTTTGAGAAGCCCCGTAGCAGAGCGCAGCTTCTCTATAAGGAATTGCTTGTCCTCCTTCGGGAAGGCACTGTTCTGCTGGATAAGTTTCCGGTAATAGCTGCTGATCTTCAGCTTCGGAAGCCCCTCGTCATTCAGAATAATCTGATATCCCTCTTCCGTCCTCAACAGATATACATCAGGGGTAATATAATTGGTCACCGCGCTGGAAAAATTTCTTCCCGGCTTGGGTTCGAGACCTTCGATGATCTTTACCGCAGCCATAACATCCTTCAGCGAGAGTCCATGTTGCTGTGCAATTGCGGCATATCGCTTTTTCTCAAGCTCTCCCATATTGCTGGAGACTATTTTCTCTACAATACTGCCCTGCAGATTCAAAGCCCTGAGCTGCAGTAGCATGCATTCCTGAATGCTTCGTGCTGCGATTCCGGGAGGGTCAAAACCCTGGATCAAGGCAAGAGTTTTTTCCGCAGTCCCGATATTCTTTTCTGCTGCCTCAGCAATCTCCTCAAGAGAGGCCTTAAGATATCCGTTCTCATCCAGATTGCCGATGATAATCTCCCCGACCTTTCTGATCTCGTCAGAGATATTTGAAAGCCTCAGCTGCCACAGGAGATGATCTGCAAGATCCGGCTTTTTGGAGATGAACTGATCGTATTCGAGCGGGGTTACTGTCCCGGGGTTGAAATACCCCATGTCTCTTCCGTCAGAACTTCTCTCCTCAAAATATTCATCCACCGCAAAACTCATGAGCTTTTCAAGGGGAACCCCTTCGTCCTCAATCGTTTCTTCGGTTTCGATGGAATCCCTCTCCTCCGGGGAGAGTTCCTTGACGGATATTTCGTCTGCAGATTCCTCCAAAAGCGGGTTTTCCATTAGCTCCTGGTTCAAAAACTGGGAAAGCTCAAGGTGCGGCAACTGGAGCAGTTTTATTGCCTGCTGCAGCTGGGGAGTAAGTATCAGTTTCTGGGCAAGTCTCAGTTCGAGTCTGTTTTCAAGCGCCATCAGAGTCTGAACTCCTCTCCGAGGAATGCTTCCTTGACCTTCAGGTCTGAGACGATCATATCTGGACTTCCCTCACGGAGAATCTCTCCGTTGCTGATTATGTAAGCCCTGTCGGTAATGGACAGGGTGTCCCTCACATTATGGTCTGTAATCAGGATTCCGAGGTCTCTGCTCTTCAGATAACTGAACATCTTTTTTAGTTCTATTATCGCAAGGGGGTCGATCCCTGCAAACGGTTCGTCAAACAGAAGGAATCTGGGCTTTATGGCAATCGCACGCGCTATCTCTGTCTTTCTCCGCTCACCTCCCGAGAGCTTATACCCTTCTTTCTGGGACAGTTCAGCAAGATTGAATTCCCTGAGCAGTCTCCTGGTTTCTGTGTCGATCTCTTCCCGCGGCAATCTCCTGATCTCGAGAACCGCCCTGATATTGTCCTCTACAGAAAGCTTGCGGAATATGGAAGGCTCCTGAGGGAGGTAGCTGACCCCCATCAGAGATCTCTTGTACATCGGGAGTTTCGTCATGTCTTCACTGTCGAGAAAAATATTTCCGCCGTCAGGCTTGATCAGCCCGACTATCATGTTGAAGGAGGTGGTTTTTCCTGCTCCGTTCGGGCCGAGAAGGCCCACAATCTCGCCGGTGCTGACATAGAAGTCAATCCCTTTTACGACATGTCTCTTCCCATAAAATTTCGAAATCCCTCTTGCTTCCAGGGTATGCATTGTAAACTCCGCGGTTATTCTCTTTTTTTTGTCAGGAATACCTTGCTTCCTTCAACAAGGAAGCGGTCTTCGTTGATAAGGTATGTCATGGTCCTGCCGGTAACCACATTTTCCCCCTCTACAGCTCTCGGGTCCCCGGTAAAAACGACTTTTTCTTCTCCGGCATAATATGAGGCTTCCTGTGAGATAATCACCCGGTTTTCTTTAATCACCTTAACCCTGCCGGTTGCATCGATCCTCTGGACATTGCCGGTATCCTTGTCATAGGAAACAACCATCCTGTCGGAGTAAATGGTCAGATCGGCAGTTCTGGCAGCAACAGAATCCTCAAAAACCGCCGTATGGTGCTTGTTGTCAGCAGTAAGCTTCTCAGAGGTGATAATGATCGGCCCCTTTACCTTCTGCGTCTGCCCAGCAGGGAATGCCGTATCGGGGAGCAGGAAAAGGGCGATCAGAACTCCGCTGAAGCGGATGAGCTCACTTATGAAACGTTGCCTTGACATCCTTCAATACTTGAACCTTCTGTCCTGTTTCTGCATTCATTCCCTTTCCTTCGACCCTGAACCCCTTCCCCTCAACTTCTATCCTGCCGTCCGTGGATATCGTCCCCGAGGGAATACTGTAATCGATCGAGTCCGCCTTTATTCTGAAGTCTTTTGATGCAGCGTTGACAATGCTGTCTGTGGAAAAACTCCTGTCAGCAAGGTTGTATATGCCATTATCCGCATGCAGCACAAGATTCTTTTCCTTTATCTCCATTGAGATATCGCGCAGTCTCGCCTTGTCATCGTTTTCAAAAAAATCTGCCCTGCGAGCGGTGAGAGTCCAGACAGTCATCCCGTTTGTTTTATGCAAAATCCTGATATCCTCGATAAAAGAACTTCCCTTCATCTGCAGATTCCCTGCATTTTCTCTTCCTGATCTTGAGAGCATGATGAAGCTGCCGAAAAGCAGGACAGAAAGCGCTATTATCAGAAGTTTCTTCATAAAAAATTCTATCATACAGGGAGAGGTATGTAAACCCTGATTTTTCAATACTTCAGAAAAGGTCATATTGCAAAAATTGACCGGACTCCTGATAATAGGAGCATGATTTCGTTTGATGATTTCAAGAAACTCGATATCAGGATCGGGAAAATCATATTTTCAGAAAAGGTCGCCGGAACGGACAAGCTGCTGAAACTGGTCATTGATTTCGGCTCAGAAAAAAGACAGTTAGTCGCAGGCATTGCAGGGTCATATGACCCGGAACAACTGGTCGGGAAACAGGTTCCTGTGCTGATGAATCTGGCGCCACGCGATATAAGGGGAATCACCAGTCAGGGGATGATCCTTGCGGCAGATGTCGAGGGCAGGCCCGTACTGATGCATCCTGAGCAGGAAGTCCCTTTGGGAAGCATTATCAGGTAATCTTCCGCAGCGTTTTATCTGCAACAGAGACATCTCGTGCAGGACAGCACATAAAAAAATCCTGCCTGCCATCCATCATCCTCAGAACAGCGTTACTGTTTTTTTCAGAGTTATTTCTTTTGCGTATGGCAGGTAAAACATCCCTCAGCAGCAGCAGCACCTCCTCCTCCTGCCACCATAGCACTGTAGTCCCACTTCAGGATATCAGGATAATCAGTGCCGTGGGCTGCGTGGCAGGACAGACAGGTCACAACGTCTGTCCCCGGAGTCACTGTGTTGCCCATGGAAGACGGGACTGCTCGTCTGCCGACAGGTGTCTGCGGGCTGTACGTAGTATATGCCGCATATTCACCTGAAGCGGGCAGAACGACATCGGTCGGATGCCGGGTAAAGGGTGCATTGATATCACCACCGATTCCTGCCAGAAGGTGATAATTTCCATGGCAAGTGGCACAGAATCCGCTTATCGTCTTGTTAGCCGGAGCTACTGTCATGACAGGAGGAATATGACAGTTGCTGCACATATCCCCACTCATGGGGATTGAGTCGCCATAGTATTCATTATGATTATCGGCATTGTAGTTCTGCCACTTATATGCTCCGTTATTCTCAAACCCCTTCACCCCTCTCAGGAAGCGGTAGCTGTTATGGTTCTGGTCAGCAATGTCACACCTGCCATCCACGTTCTGATGATGGGCACCCTTCAGACTGTTCAGCCCGCTCCCGCTCGCATTGAAAGAACGGGAGCCATGACATCCGTTGTTTCCCGCACAGGTCAGCTCGGTATTTTTTGCCATCGGACTATGGAATCTGCCCGGCGCATCGGTAAGCACATCGTCAATATTGCCGAGGTCTATGACATTATGACCTTTTGTGTCTGATGCACCGCTTCCTTTTGCCCCAAGAATATACGCAAAATTTCCTCCGGCAAGGTCCCCGGTGCTATCGGTATGATAGACCTGCGGGATATCGCTTCCGCTTATGGTAATTATCTTGTTTGCACCCCCCATGCCGTGACATCCGAGGCAGTCTCCCCGGACAAGCAATTTGTAGGGACCTGTTCTTTTCCAGGGTGTTCCATCTGCCCCGTAATCGGCCATGACTGAACTGTTCTGGCTGTTGTGCATGGTATGGCAGTTTGCGCAATTTCCGGTTATTTTTGCATCCGAATCACGATACAAGAGAAAAATCAATACCGATAGTATGAACACCCGCATTACCACATTAAGGCGTTGTCTTGGTTCACATTTCATGTCACATCCTCACAGTGTCTGGATTGATTGCATTGCACAATATTTAACATTTGATATAGTATTCAGAGCGCCAGCAACAGTACAGAGAAGATATTTCTGCATTATTTAACAACAATCTTCAGAAAATACACAAATATAAAGAAATAGATTCTCTTTAATATTAGCTAATGCTATTTAATCTAAGGGCGGGGAGCAATTTTTGTCAAGTATTTTGTCTCATGTCCGACACATCATGAAGGGAAGAGAAACTTCCTGTGCTTTTTTTGTCAAACATCCGGTATGCTTCCAACCTGTTCTTTTTTTGCAGACCCTGTGTCTCATTCTGCGTGCGTTCCGGATAATCCATCGAGATTTTTGACGCATACTGACCGGTGATATTCATAAGAATAAACAGCAATCCGAGAATACCGAAAACCAGCCAGGCCTTGCGTGCAGCAATCATATGCACTTCCTTGCTTGCGATGACAAGGAAAACGGTGGAGAGGGCGACGCTTGCCACTATCCCCATATAGGGAACCGCATCAATGACCGTCGTCACCGGTGTCAGCGCCGAGATATATGCAGAGCACCGGTATGCTGTTTCATAGGTTTCAAGTGACCCCATGAGCTTCCAGATAATATAAAGCACGCCGGCCCCGATAAAACTGCCGGCCGCAACTGCAGCCGGCAGAACAAAAAGCCATGTCGACCTGTTTTCGACTCCTTCGATCATCGAGAGTCCGAGCATATCAAGAAAAGCCCTTATGATGCCTCCGAGAATTCCCATGACGATCACGAAAAGGAGAGGTTCAGCATATCCGCCCGTTTTTGGCATGCCCCTGAAAAACTCTGAAGGCGACGTCAGAATTCTGATTGCCAGCGCGGGCAACGCGGTAAAATCTGAGCTTTTTATGGCCATGGCATCTTTAAAAAAGTATCTTCCTTTGTTTCAGCTATACAAAACCTGGTATCTATGTTAAGAAATACTGTTTGACAATACAATAGAGAATTTTTTTATATTTAAACAGCAGCAGAAAATGTTCCGGTGAAGAAAGGTTGTTTTGATATGATACCCCGCAAAGACCAGTTCAGCGGCTGCCTCATAGGCCAGTGTCTCGGAGATGCAACAGGTTTTGTGGTGGAAGGCTTCTTCCCTGCCGCATGTAAAAGATATATTGAGGATTATCTGAAGACGGACCGGGTCGGGGAATTCGGCAAATTCCCCTTTACATTCGGGCAATATTCAGATGACTCCCAGCTTGCTCGTGAGCTTATGCAGAGTTATGTGGCATGCGGCAGATTTGATCCCGGTGACTATGCGGAAAAGATAAAGCGCATCTTTGCTGAGAAGAGAATTGTGGGGTTTGGGTATTCCACCAAAGAAGCGGTCAAAAGGTTATTCCTCGGCATCCCGTGGGAAGAATCAGGCACTCCCTCTCCATCAGCAGGGAACGGCAGCGCCATGCGCGCAGCGCCTGTTGGGCTGTTCTTCTTTGATAATCCGCACATGCTTGTGCAGGCAGCCCACGATCAGGGCAGGATCACCCACAGGGATCCCCGGTGCTCCGCAGGGGCTGCCGCTGTCAGCGGCGCGGTTGCACTGGCGCTCCGGGAGACAAAAATCGAAGCCGATTCCTTCATCTCAACGCTGTCCGAATGGACAGGTGAAATTGACTCAGGGTTTTCCCAAGAACTGCTGAAGCTCTCGCAGTGGATAGCCCTTTCTCCGGAAGAAGCGGTTATCCACATTGCAAAAGCAGGATTTGACCCTGACTATGTTGATGATGAGGAATGGACAGGCATATCCGGATTTGTCGTAAGCAGCGTGCTCTGGAGCCTCTATGCATTCCTCAGATCGCCGAATGACTACTGGGAAACCATTTGTACGGCGATCGAGGCAGGCGGAGACGTGGATACCACGGCAGCGATGGCCGGTGCAATAAGCGGTGCGTACCTCGGGATCGGTGCGATACCCTCGCACTTGAGACATCTGCTGAATGACCGCGGCACCTGGAAATTCGATGAACTTTCAGAACTGGCGCAACGGTGTTATGAAATAAAGATAGCCCAAATCCCGCTCAGGCGTCCGCAGGAAAAGGGGACAAACGAACCGGGCAAGGTACGATGATCCGTGTCGGAACCTGTTCATGGACGGAAAAGACACTGATGCAGAGCGGTGAATTCTATCCCGAAAAAGTAAAAACACCGGAAGAACGTCTGAGATATTACGCACATCACTTTACCACAGTAGAGGTGGATTCCACATATTACGCAATTCCTGACAAAAGAACGACGCATCTCTGGAACGAGAGAACGCCTGAGGATTTCATCTTCCACATTAAGGCATACGGAGCGTTGACAGGCCACGGGGTAGCCCCAAAGACCCTCCCGAAGGATATCTTCGATTTGCTTTCCCCGGCAGACAGGACCAGAAAATACGTGTACATCAAAGAACCGGCTCTTCTTGAATCAATAACTGCACGGTTCAGTGAAGCCCTTGCTCCTCTCAGGCAGTCCGACAAGCTGGGCTGTGTTGTTTTTCAATACCCCCCATGGTTCCGTCATGCAACTGCACATATGGACGTTATCCTCAGGTCAACACATTTCATCCAGCAGGACATGCAGGTCGCTGTTGAATTCAGGCATGGGAGTTGGCTGACTTCAGACACCACAGCCCCGGTCCTGCAGTTTCTGAAAGACCATCAGTTATCTTATATATCCGCAGATGAACCGCAGTATGGTTCTTTGGCCACCGTGCCTTTCATCCCCGACGCTACAACAGACATCGCCTACTTCAGGTTCCATGGAAGGAATACACAGAACTGGCTGAAAAAAGGGACGGAGACAGCGCTCCGTTACAGTTACCTCTACTCAGATGAAGAATTGGCGGGATTTGTGCACGCTCTCAGGACAACAGAGAAAAAAACAAAGGTAACCTACGCCATGTTCAACAACTGCCACGGGGGGTTCGCGATGAGAAACGCGATGAGACTGCAGGAAATGACAAAGGGCAGGGCATGATCCCTTTCTCAAAAAGGGGATAAAGGGAATTTCTCATTGTTGCCCATGCATTCGCATTACTTACCGTGACCTGAATGCCGCCATCCTACACACCTCTTGACAAAGAAAATATTTTAGTATACATTTGTATATATAATATTTCCCCACTTTCTGAGGGGGCAGGGACATCGAGAACCCCAATCCCGATTCTCCCTGCCCCGCTCTGCAACAGGGATTGACGGAATAACTCCTGTTCGGGGGAAATCCGGGGAGGTTCAAAAAACGGTCTCATGAGAGCACTCACTGATAAACAGAAGAAGGTACTCGAATTCCTTATTGAGTTCACCAAAGACCACGGCTACCCCCCTACAGTCAGAGAGATCGGCGAACATTTCAGGTTTCTCTGGGCTGCTGCACGAGGACATCTTCAGGCACTGCAAAGGAAGGGTTTCATAAAACTGGAACCTTCCAAGTCCAGGGGGATAGAGATCCGGGGCCTGATGCCTTCAGGCGGATTCATGGTTCCTGTCGCAGGGAAAATACGGGCAGGGAAGCCTCTTCTGGCACGGGAGGATATTGATGCGCACATTCTTGTCGATCAGTCCCTGTTTCCCCATGCAGATGCGTTTACTCTCAAAGTGACAGGCGACAGCATGACAGGGGCGGGGATATTCGACGGGGATTTTGTGGTGATCAGGCCGCAGACAACGATAGAACACGGCGGAATCGGTGTCGTCCTTGTGGCAGACGAAGCTACGGTAAAAAGGGTGTACAAAAAAGGGGGGAAAATAATCCTTCAACCGGAAAACAGCACCATGCAGCCGACAGAACACAGTCCCCATGAAGTGACTGTTCTGGGAAAGGTTATCGGGGTAATAAGAAAACTGTGATGAAAGCCCATGGAATAAACGGCGGAGACCGGCAAGCACCTGAGCCGGATGTGACGCGTGCGGGGAAAGCGGGTGCCACATTGTCCCGATGCTATACGGGACGTCCCGTGATAGCCCCTCAATTCCGGATAATTGTCAGCGGGTGAACTGAAGTCATCTCTTTCATACTGCGGTCAGACATCATCTATGGAAATCGGAGATACCATAAGTGTGGTGGCCTCATTCGGGCTGCCCTATAAGATACAACCGCTCAGGTTCAGGTGGTCAGGAAGACTTTTTGAGGTAAAAGACATCACCTATACATGGCAGACCAAAGAGGGACACCGCATGATTTACCATTTCTCGATATCAGACGGAAAGACATTGTATGAACTCAGTTTCGATGCCACATCGCTTCTGTGGAGGCTGGAAAGGCTGGAGGCATAGGAAGGAGCACGTTTCACCATTTTTTCAGGGGGGTGTTCCTTTATGAAGAACCCACTCATGTCCAGAATAATCCTTTGCATAGACATGGACGCATTTTTTGCCTCGGTGGAGCAGCAGACACATCCTTTCCTCAGGGGAAAGCCGGTCGCGGTCATCGGCTCAGGCGCAAGGACAGTCATCACGACGCGTTCGTACGAAGCGAGAAAATACGGGGTAAAAACGGGGATGAATGTCTGCGAGGCGAAAAAACTCTGTCCGCATATCATCTTTGTTGCAGGGAACAATGAAAAATACACCTTCACCTGCAGGGATCTCCAGAATATCTATCTTCAGTTTACTCCGGATGTGGAAGTCTATTCCATTGATGAGGCATTTCTCGACGTGACTGCAACGCATCATCTTTTCGGGGGGCCGGAATCCATCGGCAAACGCATCAGGGCAGAAGTAAAAGAACGCTTCGGTATTACCTGCACGGTCGGCATTGCTCCAAACATACTCATTGCAAAGCTTGCCAGTGATATCGCAAAACCTGACGGATTACGGTGGATCAGGCCCGATGACGTCACCTCAGTGCTCGAAGATATGCCTTTGAAAGAACTCTGGGGAATAGGTTCCGGGATTACTGCTCAACTTGAAGGTCTGGGGATAAAGACCTGCGGTCAGCTCGGAAGGACACCGGCAAGCCTTCTGAGGAACAGGTTCGGCATACCCGGTGAACATCTCAAAGCCATGGGGATGGGAATCTGCAACAGACCTTTGCTTGTCCGCGAGGAAGATCCCAAGTCCATCGGACACAGCATGACCTTTCCGAGAGATCTGGGCAGCGGGCAGGAAACAGAGGCAGAGATACTGAAACTGAGCGATATGGTAGGAAGACGGGCAAGGAGATACGGATACATCGGCAGAAAGATCTCGCTGACGGTAAGGTATCCGGATTTTGAGACGTTTTCGAGACAGACAACGCTTCCGGCACACACCAATCATACCCATGAGATATACCGGAACGCCATTTCCCTTTTAAACAGCATCCGGTTGAAAGACAGGGTCAGACTGCTCGGGGTATGCCTGTCCGGCCTTATCAGGGACTCACACCAGATGCTGCTGTTTGAAGCACAGAGAAAAGAGAAGGCAATCCTGCAGGCGATGGATACCGTCAACGACCGGCACGGTGACTTCAAACTCCTCTGGGCGTCGTACCTGAAGCATGTGGATCCTCCCCGCGTGATATCCCCCGCGTGGAAACCTTCCGGGGTCAGGAATATACGAGTGCGGAGATAGAATGCTTCACTGCCGGCAGTTTCATCCGCAGGGAGTCATTCCCGCCTTCTTTTTTTTTCCGGTCAGTTTGATTTATTATATGTCCGCACACAGTCAAGGACAGAAGAGATGGGGGGATACTTCAGGTGGAAAGATTCGCGCCTCGGTCTTTTTTCCTGATCATACCTCTTGTGTACCTGGTGCTGATGACAGGCTGCAGCCAGCCCGTTCCGAAACACATATCCATTGAGAGTCTCAGCGGCCCGGACAAACAGGAGAGGATTGACCGGATTAAGCGATCCACAGTTCGCATTTATGTGAACGGCAGACCCAACGGCACTGGATTCATCATCAATGCAAACGGGCTGGTTGCAACATCCTTCCATGTCGTAGGGAAGACAGAGCAGGCCTCCCGAAAGCGATCCTTCATTACCTATGCTTCACCTATAGAAGTTCAGCTGCATGACGGAGAGAGGGTGCCCGCAATACCGCACAAAGCCTTCATAGGCGACGGCATCTATGAGGCAGTGCTGAAAGACTACTGTATCCTCGAAATCAGAACTCCCAGACAACTCGTCCCGCTGCGGCTGGGAAATTTTTCAGACGCCAAGGAAGGCTCAACAGTATACCTGTGCGGCTATTCCCTGACCAGAGAGCAGCCCGAGATCTCTTTTGGGGTAGTGAAAACCCGATGGAAGGATGCGGTGCTGGCATATCAGGGAACTTCTTCGTTCCGGAAAAGAAGTATTATAGATATCGCCTGGCTTGACATCCCGATGACCAAAGGCAACTCCGGCGGACCGATCGTGCTTCCGGGAAAACGCCCTGAGGATGATCGGGTAATCGGCATCGCCTCATTCATTACAACTCCCCTTGACCAGGATCTGAAGGCACTTGTCAAAACCCTTAAGGACAATGCACCGTCCAGCCGTGCATCTCCCGTCTGCAGCATTGAGCTTTTCTGTGCAATGAAAGAGGCAATAGGCTATGATTCCCTGTTCATTAAGGGATGTATATCGATCGACTCTCTGAGAAACAGGCTGCAGAAACTGGCTGGCAGCAGTCTGTAATTATTTCTCCCCGGTCAGCCCTGAAGGACCTTCTGTTTCACGAACTGCACTGTCCGTTCAACTTCTTCCCTCATCTGCTCCTTCGCAATACCTTTTTCGAGATAGGGTTCGTCTCTCATGTGTCTCCGTAAAATCTCTTCGGATCCATGCCCGGCAACAAATTCTTCGGGTATCATCTCCGGAATTGCGGCATCATTCATAATCGCCCACGCAAGCGTCCATGCCTTTGCAACATTCATCACATCGTACCCTCCACCGCCGAGCGCGACCCACTTCGGCGCAATCTTTTTTATCCTCCCCACCGCTTCGCAAAAACCGTTATTTGTAAAATTGAGGTGTGCCAGAGGGTCGTGCATGAAGGAATCCACTCCAAGCTGGGCAACCACGATATCCGGCCTGAATTTCAGGATAAGCGGAGGAACAACCTCATCGAAGACATAGAGAAAAAGCTCGTCATCGGAATAGGGTGGCATCGGGATATTGACAGAATATCCTTCACCCTCTCCCTCTCCTGTCTCGTACTCAAAGCCGGTGCCAGGGAAAAGAACCTTCCCTGTCTCGTGGATAGATATGGTAAGCACCTTATCAGTCCTGTAGAACGCCGCCTGCACACCGTCCCCGTGATGTGCATCGATATCGAGATAGGCAACCCTTTTCCCTTTCTGCAGAAGGAAGACTATCGCGACCACGATATCATTGATATAGCAGAAGCCCGATGCCTTCGATGACATGGCATGATGCAGGCCCCCCGCCATATTGAATGCAATATCAGCATCTCCTCTTTCCACAAGTGAGGCTGCCTTCAAAGACGCACCTGCCACCAAACTCGACCAGTCAAAAAGACCCCTGAAAACCGGGTTATCCCCGGGGCCGAGACCATAGAAAGATGAATAAGGCAGATCAATCCCTGAATTCACCGCTTGCAGCACCTCGAGATATTCCCTGCTGTGAAATCTCAACAGATCTTCAAAACCGGCCTTGCCGGGTTTCACAGAAAGCACCTGAGGCAATGACAGGAGTCCGCAGGCGTCAATCAGATCGTATGCAACCTTCAGTCGGTATGTCCGGAGCGGATGTGTCGGACCATAATCATATTGTGAATATTCATCCGTATAAACGAAGGCAGTCTTTTTCATCAGTCACTTCTTCTGCTTCTTGAAACTGTCAAGAGAAATGATCTTCCTTTCGGATCCCCTTCCCTCCTTAACAATACCGGGAGACACGGGATCATGCCAGGATTCCCCCTCCTCCAGAAAATCCCACCTGTCCAGTTTCACCCTTGCATCCGGAGAAAAAACTGCCACAATATCATCAGCGTGAATAAAACACTTTTCCGGCTTGTTATTGACACCAAACCCCAGCGTCGCCATAATGCTTCCGTCTTCCAGCCACTGGAGTTCTTTGTGATTCCTCTGATTGAATACAAGGACAAGACCCTTTTTTTTCTCCTCCTCAGTAAATCCCCTCCCTCCGATTCGTGAGTTATCGGAATACCGGATGACGATATACACCAGCCCGTAATCATTCAGCAGGTCATAGAACAAATTCTGCAGATACCGCACTTGGTTTTTCATATCTCTTATCTTATCTCACATCATGCAAAAATGAAACACCGGAAGGCATGGAGACTGCCCCGTTCAAATTCTCCCGCGATGCATATGTGAAAACACCGTGCACTTTATTTTCTGGAGCGGTATATGTGAAAATGGGGGGGGGGAGGGGCTTCCGGGGGGGGAAGCCCCTCGTGGGAGGGAAAACTAAAGCTCCTTTTGGGGCTGGGGTGCTTTTCTCAGAAAAGTCGGCACATCCATATGATCCTCATACGACATGATCTCTGTCGGAACCGTTTCAACGCCATACTCGAATTTAAGGCTCTTTGACAAAACCCTCTCGGAACCCCTGAAATTCACGGGCTGCCTGAGGGGGCTCCACTTCCTTATCTGGGGCAGATCCACTTTCTCTTTCTGCTCGTTGAATCCTGTTGCGATGACGGTAACCCTTACCTCATCGTCAATGTCTGCATCAATCACCGCACCGAATATCAGGTGGACGTCCTCGTGTGCGGAATCGTAAACATAGGAAATCGCTTCCTGCACCCCGTTGAGCGACAGTTCAAGTCCACCGGTGATATTCACAAGAATGCCTGTTGAGCCTTCAATGGATGACTCTTCGAGCAGCGGGTTTGATATCGCCTTTCTGGCCGCATCGATTGCTCCGGTTTCGCCTCTGCCCGTGCCGGAGCCCATGACCCCCCTGCCCTTATCCTGAATGATCGTTCTGACATCGGCAAAATCAACATTAATAAGGCCGGGGATCAGGATAATGTCGGATATTCCCTGAACTGCCTGCTTCAGGACATCGTTCGCAACAGCAAAGGATTTCAGAAGAGGTGTTCCCTTCTCCACGACAAGCCCGATCTTGTCGTTCGGAATGACAATTATCGTATCGACATTTTTCTTCAGTTCCTTTATGCCTTCCTCGGCATTCGCATACCTGATCTTCCCCTCATAGAAAAACGGCTTTGTGATTACCGCGACGGTTATGGCTCCGAGTTCTTTTGCGATCCCCGCGATCACAGGACCTGCGCCGGTCCCTGTGCCGCCTCCCATTCCCGCGGTAATGAATACCATATCCGATCCCTCAAGGCTTTCTGCAATCATTGCGCTGTCCTCGAGCGCCGCGTCTCTCCCGATCTGAGGATTTGAGCCGGCACCAAGTCCTCTGGTGAGACCGTCACCGATCTGCACCTTAATGGGGGCAAGAGATGTTTCCAGGGCCTGCATGTCCGTGTTTATCGCAATGAACTCAACACCGTGGAGGTTCGATGCAATCATGTTATTGATCGCATTGCCTCCGGCTCCTCCTACACCAACAACTTTTATTTTTGCCTGCTGACCCCTTACTTCTTCGATTTCGAACATAGTAAACCCCTCCTTTATTTTTCTATCTGAAAATACCTGTAACCCAATCTCTCATTTTTCCGAAGACCCCTGTTAGCGAATCAGAATACGCACCGTTGCCTGAATCTGCCTGAAAACCGTACAGCACAAGACCCGCTCCTGTTGCATACATCGGATTGCCGCTCACCTCATGACATCCTGCAATGCCGATGGGAAGACCGATTCGGACCGGCAGCGCCAGGCTCGCCTCTGCCATCCTTTCGATTCCCTGAAGAAGCGATCCTCCTCCGGTAAGCACGACACCTGTCGCTGCAATGTCATATCCGCCGCATGCAAGGAGTTCTTTTTGCACCAGACCGAGCAACTCTTCAGTCCTCGGCTGAATAATCTCCGTAAGATGCCGCCTGAGTATTGTGCGGCTCTGTCCCGCCTGCACAATGTCGATTTCTTCAAGATCATCATCCATAGTGATGCGTGCAGAACCAAAAGTTCTCTTGATCCTTTCTGCCTCTGTCACGGATACTCTGAGACCCACCGCAACATCGTTCGTAAAATGGTTTCCGCCGACAGCGAGGACCGATGAATGCCTCAGCCATCCGTCCTTATAGATCCCGATATCGGTCGTGCCTCCCCCGATATCCACAACCGCCACACCAAGCTCCTTTTCGTCTTCAGTCAGTATGGCTTCTGCTGAAGCGAGCGGCTCAAAAATCACGTCAATAACCTCGACTCCTGCTCTTCTGCAGCACTTCAGGAGGTTCTGCACAGATGTGACAGCCCCGGTAATAATATAGACATGTGCTTCAAGCCTTACTCCCGCCATCCCGATCGGATCCCTTATCCCGTTCTGTCCGTCGAGGATATACCCTGTCGGGATCACATGGAGCACCTCCCTGTCAAGCGGCACGTATACCGCCTTTGCTGAATCGATCGCACGGGCAATATCCACGTGGGTAACTTCCCTGCCTCTTACTCCGACTGCACCGTAGCTGTTGAACCCTTTGATATGACCCCCTGAAATGCCGATATTCACTGCGTGTATTTCAACCCCTGTGGTCTCTTCGACTTTTTGAAGAGCATTTTTGATTGAGTCGACCGTTGCCTCGATATCCACGACAACCCCTTTCCTGAGGCCTGTCGAAGGAGACATGCTGACACCCCTGAACTCGAGTTCCCTGTTCACTACCTCTCCTACAACAACACAGATTTTGGTGGTACCGATATCGAGCCCAACGATAATATTTCCGGGAGAAGACCGGGGCATCATTCCATCACCTTTTCTGTCACAGGTTTTACAATCGCCTTCTTTTCAAACCGCAGATCGATATAATCGACAAGCAGTCCCATCTCCTTGATATCTTCCTCTATCTGAAGGAGCCTTTCGAGCTTCTCTTCATACCCTCCGGCTCCCAGCTTGAAATACGTCCCATCCATCGAAAGGCCGATTTCCTCCTGTTTGTGCGCAATCACCTCAATATGATCCCGATCTGCAGACAACCCCCTGCCGTGCATCAGTCTGACAAGCTTCATTGCTTCTGAAAAGCCCGCTTTGTTTTTCTGCGGATCACCGGCAATAATTGGCAGGAACGGGACAGAACCATCGCCGAGTTCATCCAGAACGTCTCCATTCTCATCAATCAGATAAAGATGGTCGCACATATCGAGTAGTGCAAATGGTTCCGATTCTCTTATATCCATGGTTAAAGTATCTGGGAACTCCCTTCGCAGGCTTACGGTTTTTATCCAGGGCGATCTGAGCAGTTGCCCGGTGATTTTATCCGCCGGCACAAGCACCAGACTGTCATTCATCTGCACATCAATCAGTGCCCGCAGCTCATCATCTGCGAGGTGCCTGTTTCCTGTGAATTTGAAATATTTGACCGGGAAAAGGGAATTCGCAGGATATGCATAAATAATGGCAGAAAGGAGGATCGCTGCGGCGATGATGGATGCAAGCGCCGCGGTATTCCTTCCCAAGCGCACCATGCCCAACCATCCCTTGCCCCTTTTGAATCTATTTGCTTTCATGGATAACACCCCTGAGTATCTCTTCAACAAAACCCGGGAAGTCGAATCCTGCGAATCCGGCAATTTTCGGCAGCAGACTCGTTTCGGTCATGCCGGGGATTGTATTCACCTCAAGCACATACGGGTTCCCCTGTGTATCGATTCTGAGGTCAACCCTTGTGGCACCTCTGCATCCAAGCGACACATGCGCCGCGAGTGCTGCCACCTGTGCCTTTTCGTATACCCTGATGTCCAGTTCAGGAGGGAGTATATACTCCGTAAGACCGGCCGTGTATTTCGCTTCATAGCTGTAGAATTCGAGCGAGGGCCTTACCTCAACCCCGCCCAGCACACGGTTATTGAGAATCCCTATATGGACTTCCTGTCCCTCTATATACTTCTCCAGAAGCGCCCTTTCTCCATATACGAAGGCCTTCTCCAATGCATTGTCCAGGCCCGCTTCCTTCCTTACGATGTTGACTCCCACACTCGATCCTTCTGCTGCAGGCTTCACAACCCACGGCAATCCGAATCCTACATCTTCTTTCCCCTGCCCCCGGCAAAACATCACAAAGGGCGGCACCGGAATATCATGAGAGAGAAATATTTTTTTCGATGCTTCCTTGTCCATCGAAAGGGCGGAGGCAAGAACGCCGGACCCTGTATACGGAATCCCGAGCACTTCAAGCATTCCCTGTATTGAACCGTCTTCTCCGCAGCCTCCGTGGAGGGCGAGAAACGCCAGTTCTATCCCTTCTCTTTCCAGCACAGTGCAGACATCCGGACCAACGTCTATGGAAACCGCGTGATACCCCAATGCCTTCAGGGCGGCATGGATAGCCTTTCCGCTTCTGAGGGAGACCTCCCGCTCAGACGAGGTACCACCCATCAGCACACCTATTTTTCTATTCGTTAACACTATCCCTCCCGACAATTCTTATCTCCGGTTCAAGGATCACGTGAAACTTTTCCCTTACCCTGCGCGCAACCTCTTTCATCAGAGCGATAAAATCAGAGGCAGTTGCCTTCCCTTTATTTATGAAAAAATTTGCATGGAGTGTGCTGACCTCTGCGTCTCCTATCCTCATGCCCTTGCATTCTATTTCATCAATAAGCTTTCCCGCAGCAAGACCGGGGGGATTTTTGAATACGCATCCTGCTGACGGCTCCCAGATTGGCTGCGTTTCCCGCTTGATTCTCAGGAAAGCCTCAACCCTCGACGCCACGTCCTCCCTGCTGTCCTTCCTGAGCTGCATCTCGGCGTTGATCAGCAGTTCCCTGGGCAGGATTCCTGAACTGCGGTATCCGAAACGCATGTCTTTTTTGTGCACTCTCTTTACGTTCCCTTCAGTGTCCATGATCTCAACAGCAATCAGCACGTCCTTTATTTCCTGGCCGAAGGCGCCCGCGTTTCCGCAGATCGCCCCGCCGACAGTCCCAGGGATGCCCGCAAGGCCTTCCATACCTGAATATCCTTTTTCCTGTGCATAACGGACAAGTGACTGGAGAAGGGTGCCGGCTGCAACAGACAGATTTACCCATTCGGAGTCTTCCGATAGCGTGTCGATTTTTTTCAGGGATCTGAAGGAAATGACCGCGCCTTCGATGCCCCCGTCCCTTACCAGAATATTCGTCCCGCCTCCCAATGCAAATACAGGGATATGATTTCTTGCCAAGTGTGCATGCAGCCGATTCAGCGAGAGGATATCCCGGGGTATCGTAAAAATGTCCGCAGGCCCTCCGATCTTCAGGGATGTATGGTTTCTCATCGGTTCCGTGAATCTCACTTCTCCGTCAAAAATATCTCCGGATAAGATTTCTTTCATATGCGGGTGTTTCAAGCTATTCATTTTATGCTGTTCCCCTGGCCCAGCCTTTCGAGCATCTCCTCTCCCAGCTTCCATACATTGCCTGCTCCCAGGGTAAGCACGATATCTCCTTCCCTGCTGGTTTCGACAATATAATCCACAGCTTCACCGTGGTCCGGAAGGTACACTGCATTCTCATTCCCTGCGCCCCGAATGCGTTGTGCCAGTATCTCCGCATTCACCCCTTCAACCGGGCTCTCTCCTGCCGCATAAATGTCGAGAACCACGAGCAGATCCGCGTCAGCAAATGAGACAGAAAAATCGTCGAAAAGATCCCGAGTCCTTGTGTACCGGTGAGGCTGAAAAAGGACCAGCAGCCGGCCGGTCTTCTGGCCTGCCAGTTCCAGCCCTTCTTTCACTGCCTTCAGGGTTGCCAGTATTTCCGCAGGGTGATGGCCGTAGTCGTCATATACTTTGATGCCGGCGACCTCTCCCTTGAATTCCATTCTTCTCTGTATACCGCTGAATTCCCTCAGTGCATCCTTCACAATTTGCGGCTCCATCTTGAGAATCAGCGCGACCCCTATAGAAGCCAGGCTATTCAGCACATTGTGGACTCCAGGGATCGGAAGCTCAAATACCCCGATATTCCTTCCCTTGTACACCGCCTCAAAGCTAACTGACATGAACCCTTTTCTGATGTTCTCGGCATACAGATGCGCATTCTGGGTAAGTCCGTAGGTGACATATCTTCTGTGCACCGAGGGAAGGAGTGAACGCAGATGTGCATTTTCTATGCATACAACTGTTGTACCGTAAAACGGGACCTTATTCATAAAGGACAAAAAAGCCTCTTTCAATGAATCTATGGTCTTGAAAAAATCCATGTGTTCCCTGTCGATATTGGTGACAACCCCGATAGTCGGGGAAAGTTTCAGAAAAGAACCGTCACTCTCATCCGCTTCTGCCACGAGAAAAGCTCCCTGGCCCAGCCTTGCATTGCTCCCGGTTGCTTTCAGACGTCCGCCTATGACCACTGTAGGATCAAGGCCGCCATAGGCGAAGATAGTCGAAATCAGGGAGGTTGTTGTTGTCTTCCCATGGGCACCTGCAACAAGCACGCTGTACTTCAGCCGCGCAAGTTCGGCGAGCATCTCTGCACGGGGGATCACCGGTATTGACTTGCGTTTTGCCTCAATCACCTCGGGATTACTGCCCGCAACCGCCGAAGATATGACAAGAACATGGGCGTCATCTATGTTTTCCGCATAATGGCCGATATACACCTTAATCCCCAGTGTCCTCAGTTTTTTCGTCGTCTCAGAATCCCTGAGGTCTGAACCGGTAACCGTATATCCCAGGTTATGGAGGACTTCGGCGATACCTGACATCCCGATACCCCCGATACCGACAAAATGTATTACCCTGTATCTCTCAAACATTGTCTGTCCTGTTCTTTGGGATGCTGCCCGTTCCACCTGACTGCTGCCTAATAAGGCTCGTCGCAATATCAACAACCCTCTGGCACGCATCCGGTCTTCCGACAGCACTGCTGTTCCGCTGCATTTCAGTCCTCAGGGCCTGATTCATATATAATTCCTTGATGGTTCTGGCAAGGATCTCGCCGTTCAGCTCGCGGTCCAGGATCATCCTTGCCGCTCCCATTTCACGCAGCTTTCTTGCATTCAGTTCCTGGTGGTTTCCTGCAGCATGCGGATAAGGAATCAGAATCGCCGGTTTGCCCAGTGCGGTCAGTTCTGCAAGTGTTGTTGCCCCGGAGCGTGAGATAACGATGTCCGCTACAGCGTACGCCTCACCCATCTGATAGATAAACGGCGTTATCGTACCTTTGAATTCCCTCTTTCTGTAAGCTTCCCTGATGCCTTCATAATCTTTCACCCCGGTCTGATGGAGGAACTGGATTTTGTCTTTGAGGTCAAGCAGGTGATTCAGGGCATCTATCATGGCAGTGTTGATACGCTTCGCCCCCGAACTGCCGCCAAAGGCAAATATGGTAAACCTCCCTTGTTCGAGGGAAAAAAGCCTGTAGGCTGATTCGATGTTTCCCTTCAGCACCTGCATCCTCACCGGGTTCCCTGTGAGAAATGTTTTTGCCCGCTGAAAAAAGGATATGCTTTCCTGGTATGTGATACAAATTGCGTTTACGAATTTTCCGAGCATCTTATTGGTAAATCCCGGGACCGAATTCTGTTCAAGGATCATCGTGGGCACCGACATCAGAAAAGCAACCAGCACAACCGCACCGGATGCGTAGCCGCCGACACCGATGACGATATCGGGCTGGATCTTTCTGATAATCCTGTAGGAATCTGCTACTGAGTAAAAAATTTTTATGCCGGCCCTCATCTTTTTCAGAAACGATACGCCCATTAACCCTTCCGCCCGTATGAACTTGATGGGATACCCTTCCCTTGGCACCACCCGTGCCTCGATGCCATATTCTGTTCCCGCGAATATCACTTCCGTAGAAGCATCCCTGTGCCTGATTTCCTCAGCAACTGCCAGACCGGGGAAGAGATGTCCCCCTGTCCCGCCGCCTGCGATGATTACCCTCATTGCAATCGCTACCCCGCACCTTCAGTCTCTTTCGGCTGATCCGCTTCAACCTGCAGATGCATCATATTTCCTGTATACATTTCTTCTCGCCTTCCTCCTGACAAGTATTTCCCGGCTGCTTGTCAGATTCTCCCATTCTTTTTCGCCCTTGGAGATGTTAAGAAGTATCCCTATTGCAGCCATATTCACCAGAAGGGAAGAACCGCCGTAACTGATGAAAGGAAGAGGCAGCCCCTTTGTCGGCACCAGACCTGTGGCAACCGCAAAGTTGATAAGCGCCTGAAGGGATATCATCAGCGAAAGCCCTGTTGCCAGATAAAAAACAAAACTGTCCTTTGCTTTATTCGCAACAGATATCCCCTTAATAAACAAAATCATGAAAAACGCGACAATCACCGATACCCCTATGAAGCCGAATTCCTCCCCGATGATCGAGAAGATAAAATCTGTATGCGATTCCGGGAGATAGGCCAGTTTCTGCTTGGAACTCCCGAGACCTACCCCTGTCAGTCCTCCGCTTCCGAGGGCAATAAAAGATTGAATAAGCTGAAACCCGCTTCCGAGGGGGTCTTCCCATGGGTTCATAAATGAAGTAATTCTTTTGAGGCGGTAAGGCTCCGTCGCCAGTTTGATGATAATCGGCACTGCAGGGACCGCAAGATACCCAAAATATCTGAGTTTTGCACCGGAGAGAAAGAGCAATGCGAATGTCAGGAATGCAAGACTCATCGCCGCGCCGAAATCGGGCTGTTTAAGGATAACCGCCTGGAACAGGATCATGATACCGACCGGTTTTATGAATGATATGAAACTGTCGGTTTTGTACTCGGGCATTGACATATATCTCGCCATATATATCACCATTGCGAGCTTGGCAATCTCCGAGGGCTGGAATGTCGACGGCCACAGGCGTATCCATCTTCGTGCGCCTCCTGCGGTCACGCCGATCCCCGGGAGAAAAACAAGAATCAACAGCACAAACGACACTACCAGCAGGGGGAGCGCCATCTTCCGGATGAATTGAGGGTTCAGCCTGTATGCGATGACAAGAAAAGTAACCCCTATCATGATCGTAAACATGTGTCGTTTGAAATAATAGAACTCCGTTATCCCTTTCTTCGCGAGAACCTGAGTGACAATAGAGGTCGAACTGTAAATCATCAGCGCACCGAACCCTACCAGAAAAGCGGTCAGAAGAAGCAGCCACTTGTCATATTTTCCCACTATTCCAGTTCCCCCACTATTTTCTTGAACTGCCTGCCTCTGTCCTCAAAATCTGCGAACATGTCAAAGCTCGCACATGCGGGCGAAAGGAGAACGACATCGCCATCTGCCGCACAATCCTTCGCCTTCATCACTGCATCTCGCAAATCTCCCGCCCTGATCGTGCGGGCAGCTTCACCGACGGCCTTCTGTATCTTTTCGCTCGCCTCTCCTATCAATATGACAGCCTTCACTCTTTCTCTTATCAGCTGCTTCAACAGGGAAAAATCTCCTGACTTGTCCCTCCCTCCTGCAATCAGGATTACCGGCTCTGTAAAGCTTTCGAGCGATTTTATCACCGCTCCGACATTCGTCCCCTTGGAGTCATTGAAGTATGTCACGCCCTTCAGACTTCTCACCGGTTCAAGCCTGTGCTCAAGGCCGGGGAATTCCCTCAGAGATGCAGTGACCGCCCCGTCACTGCATCCTGCAAGGAGCGCCATGGCAGAGGCAGCCATGGCGTTCTCCAGGTTATGTACACCTTTAATCCGTATCTCATCCGCGTGTATCAGGGGAAAGGGGCAAGGCGAAAGAGGCAAGGCAGGGAGATTGGCATACACAACACCCTCCTCTGCATAGATGCCCTCGACCTTTTCTTTCCGGCTGAAATGCACAATTGCCGGGTGTCTTCCGTTGCCCCGCACTTTTTGCCTTACAACCTGCATCGTTTGGGGGTCATCATGATTTACCACGAGGAAATCACCGGTGTCCTGGTTTTCGAATATCCTTGCCTTTGCATCGGCATATTCTTCGAGTGAATGATATCTGTCAAGATGGTCAGGGGTAATGTTGACAATCACTGCGCCCCTTGGTTTGAAGTCTTGTATGGATTCCAGCTGAAAGCTGGACACCTCCGCAACGATGAAATCCGCATCCGGATTTCCGGTTCCCTCTCTCTGTTTTAAGAATTCCTCAGTCAGGGCATTGCCAATATTTCCTCCGAGAACAGCCCTGAACCCGCCCTTCCTCATCATGAAGTCGAGCAGCGCTGTTGTCGTTGACTTGCCGTTAGTGCCGGTCACCGACAAAAAGGGAGTCTTGTTTCCTGCAAGCTGATATGCGAGTTCAAGTTCCCCGATGACCGGTACCCCTTCTGCCCTCGCCCTGGCAATAGGGGGAATGTCAAGCGGAACTCCCGGGCTTACCACCAGCATGTCCGCATTCACAAAGACATTTTCAGGGTGGGCTCCCAGGACAGGTCTCACTGAAGCGCTGAGCTGCCTGACATAATGCTCCAGTTCTTCGCCTCTTCTGATATCTGTCACCGTCACCCGTGCCCCGAGTGCGGCAAGCAGGTTTGCAGCGCCTGCCCCGCTTCTCGCAAGCCCGACAACAGTCACGTTCTTACCCTTCACGTCCATCGATTTTATTTTTCTCCGCTATCCGCCAATTCTTCTTCCCGCCTTTATGTTTTGCAATCGCACGTTTCTTGTTTTTGTTATTCTTTACAATCGCCTTTGTTGTCTTGTTCTTCAATCCTTTTTTTACCAGCTTCGTTTCACCCTTTGACTTCTTTTTCTTCTTTATTTTCGACCTTTTTTTCACTTCGGGCTTTTTTACTTCCTGCTCACTGTAAACCGCTTTGGTAAAGTAGATGGTCGGCTTCTCATCGTTGCTGATTACTTCAAATCCTCTGTTGATCAGCGTTTCTGACTCCCTCCAGAGGTCGCTCCTGCTCGGGCTTCCGAGCAATGCGACAATGATGGTATCGTTCTGCCGTTCAGCAGCGCATACAAAACAATGACGCGCCTTGCGGGTATATCCAGTTTTGCCGCCCACCAGGTCCTCATCCGACCACAGAAGCCTGTTGGTGTTTCTCAGATATATCGAATCTCCTCCCCTTGTAGAAATTTCCGTTGCACGGGTGCCGATAATCTCTTTCAGCTTCTGATATCTCAGCGCATACTCCATAATCTTTGACAGATCGGACGCAGTTGTATACTGCCCTTTCCCCGGCAGTCCGCTTGCATTAATAAATTTTGTATCAGTCGCACCGATTGACAGAGCCTTCTGGTTCATCAGCTCAACAAATTTCGGCTCTGAGCCCGCAACCGCCTCTGCGAGTGCAACAGCTGCATCATTTGCAGATCCAAGAAGCGCCGCAAACAGGAGTTTTTCTATGGTCAGCCGGTCACCCGCCCTGAACCCTGCCTTATGCGGAGATACGCGGGAGGCGTTCCTGCTTATGGTCGTAATATTGTAGAGGTCAGCATTCTCGATAACAACTATCGCCGTCATCAGCTTGGTTGTGCTTGCGGGAGGACACCTGAGATCAGGATTTTTTGCATACAGGAGTCTCCCGGTTGATGCGTCCATGACAACCGCAGCCCTTGAATGAATGCCGGCAGCAAGACAAAACGCAGGGAGCATACAGCAGGCAATTACCAGGAAGCAAGCCCACAGCTTTTTATATCCCGGACAGATGGTCTGCATACTGTGTGCTGATTGACGCTTAGTAGTCATACGTCACCTCACTTTCAACGTTGCCAGGCTTAACAGCGCAAGCATTATCCCGATTATCCAGAATCTGATGATCACCTTGGGCTCTGACCATCCCTTGAGTTCGAAGTGATGATGAACAGGTGCCATTTTGAATATCCTCTTCCCTGTGAGCTTGAAGGATGCCACCTGGAGCATCACGGAAACAGTCTCTATCACAAAAATACCTCCTACCACCGCCAGCACTATCTCGTGTTTCGTCATCACGGCAAGGGTTCCCAGGGCGCCTCCGAGACCGAGCGACCCCACATCGCCCATGAAGACCTCTGCGGGATAGGAGTTATACCAGAGAAAGCCGAGCGCAGCACCGAACATGGCGCCGCAAAAAACCGTCAGTTCACCCGTACCCGGAAGATAGAGAACCTGAAGGTACTGTGCCAGCCCTTTATGACCGGAAAGATACACGAGCACGGCGTTGGCAAGTGCAGCAACCGCAACCAGTCCGATCGCAAGCCCGTCTATGCCATCCGTGAGATTGACCGCATTGGACGAGCCGACGATCACCATGACCGAAAACGGTATATACATCCATCCGAGATCAATGAGCCATTTTTTGAAAAACGGGATACTCAGGACATCCGCATATGGGTCCTTCGGATTCATATAAAGAAAAATTCCGATCATCAGGGCCAGAAGTATCTGCAACCCGAACTTCTGATATGCCCTGAGGCCCGTGTGGTTTCTCCTGTACACCTTGAGATAGTCGTCAAGAAAACCGATTCCCCCAAACCCGACGAGCGAAACGATCAGCGTCCATATGTAGATGTTCTTCAGGTCCCCCCACATTAGCAGCGCAATGAGCATGCAGAGGATTATGAGGATCCCTCCCATGGTGGGTGTCCCTGACTTGCCCAGATGCGCCTTTGGACCGTCATCCCGTATCTGCTGCGTAAGACTCAGTTTTCTCAGTTGCCTGAAGATCCATGGACCGAGTATCAGGGAGAACACCATGGCCGTAAGCACCGCAAGGAACGTTCTGAACGTGATATACCTGAATACATTCAGTGGAGAAAACCATTCGTGCAGGCTGTAGAACAGGTTGTAGAGCATTATTCCTCCAGAACCTTTTCCATTCGCATTCCTCTTGACCCTTTTATCAAAACCGTGTCACCGTTCCTCCGGATGTCTCCCAGCACCTTCGCTGCCTCTGCGGAGGTCTGCAGCCTGTGCACTTCACCCCGGAATTCCGATGCAGCCAGGGACATGCATGGGCCAACGGCGACAAAGATATCTATGCGGAGATCCGACATCAGTCTGCCAAGCTTTCTGTGGGCTTCTTCTTCGTATGTCCCCAATTCCAGCATGTCCCCAAGCACAGCAATAACCCTGCCCTGCCTGTTTCTCACGAGCTCTTTTACCGCCTCTTCCATCGAGGCAGGATTCGCGTTGTAGACATCGCTGATAACCTTTATCCCTTCAACCTCTCTGACTTCAAGCCTCATCGGAACACCGGTAAAAGATTCGATCGCTTCCTTTATTGACTCCGGGGCGATATCGAAGAGGAACCCGACTGCGGCAGCAGCGAGCAGGTTGGAGATATTGAACATCCCTGATATCTGCGGGGAAATCTCCATGGTTCGCCCCTGCGCATGCATGACAAACCGCGATCCCCTCTCCTTCAGTTCGATGTCAGAGGCATAAATGTCTGAGGGGTTTTTTATCCCGTACCTGATAAGTTTCCCCTGAAATCCGGACTGTTTCAGACCTTCCATCAGAAAATCATCGTCCGCATTCACCACGGCAAGACTGACGGACTCAAGCAGTTCAAGCTTTGTTTTCCTGACTGTTGCAATGTCTCCGAAGCCCTCGAGATGGGCATGGCTGATATTCGTGATCACACCATAGTCAGGAACCGCGATCCCGCACAATTGCCGTATTTCACCGGGACCGCTTGCTCCCATCTCGAGCACGATAACCTCATCTGCACCGGATATTCTTGTCAGGCTGAGCGGCAGCCCGATATGATTATTGAGATTTCCCGCGTTCTTGAGCACCCTGTAACGGGTGCCCAGAATCGAAGAAATGAGTTCTTTTGTAGTCGTCTTGCCATTGGAGCCTGTTATGGCAACAGCCGGGATATTCCGCGCACACCGCATGCGGCGACCGACATCCTGGAGTGCCTTCAAAGTATCACCGACAAAGATAATGGTCTTATCCCTGAAGACTGTATCAGGGGGACGGCTGACAATGGCGCCGCTGCCGTTTCCTAATGCCTCGGGCAGAAAATCATGGCCGTCGAACCTGTCTCCCTTCAATGCGATAAACAGTTCTCCGTGTTGTATCTTTCTTGAATCTATCGACACCCCTGTGAACGAGTCGGTTCCGGGGGAAATCAGTCTTCCCCCTGTTGCTTCAACAATCTCTGTAACGCTGAGTGCCATCATATTTTTTCTGTCATCACAGGTAATGGTATTCATTGTGCATGACGGATTTTCAGTTTATTCATGATTCCCTCTTTCAGCACTTCCCTGTCGCTGAAAGGGAATCTGATGCCCTTGATCTCCTGGTAATCCTCATGCCCCTTGCCCGCAACAAGGACAACATCTCCTTCGCCGGCCATATCCACCGCCTTCTGTATTGCCTTTTTCCTGTCAGGTTCTCTCAGATAGTTCTTCCCGGCAATCCCGCCTTCGATATCTCTGATGATGTCGAGCGGGTCTTCAGTCCGGGGATTGTCAGAGGTTACAATCACGAAATCGCTGAGCCGTGCTGCCAACTCCCCCATCGCCGGCCTCTTTCCGCGGTACCTGTCTCCTCCGCATCCGAATACAGTGATAATACGCGGTGAACCGGCGCCACCCTGATGCCCTTCCCTGCCAGTGAGCGCTCCGTGATGCGCGAGCATTTCCCTCGCTGTGGATATCAGCCTCTGAAGGGCGTCTTCTGTATGTGCGTAATCGACAAAGCAATAAAACGCCTGGCCGTAATCAATTCTTTCAAACCTCCCGGTTACTGTACCTGCCTTTGCCACACCATCAATAATCGCTTCCGGAGGAACACCGAGGGAAACTGCTGCCCCGGCGGCAGACAGAATGTTGTACACATTGGGCATTCCCATCAAGGAGGACGCAATATCATAGGCATGCCCCCTGAATAACAGGGTAAATGCCAGTCCGCTGAACGAATTCCGGATATTGCGGACAGTGATATCCGCTTCTTCATTCACCCCGTATGTCAATATATGCCGGTCCCTGTCCGTCGCGCGCAGCCGTGACAGCAGTCTTTTCCCGTACTGATCATCGAAATTCACGACAGATGTGCCTTCTTCATCCAGGAGTTCAAGAAATAACCTCTCTTTTGCCCTGAAATACTCATCCATGGTGTGGTGATAGTCAAGGTGGTCCCTGGTGAGGTTGGTGAAGACGGCAGCATCGAAATTCACATAATCTGTCCTGTGCTGTGCGAGGGCATGGGAAGACACTTCTGAAATAACATGTGAACATCCTGCGCGCAGCATCTCCCGCAGGAGTCCATGGAACTCAAGAGACTCAGGCGTTGTATGGAGCGCAGGGCATACAGTGTCTCTGATCATGTGCCTGATGGTCCCGATCAGCCCGACTGCTTTGCCCCAGGACTCAAGCACGGATTTCAGGATGTAGGTAGTTGTTGTCTTGCCGTTTGTCCCTGTTATCCCCGTGAGGGTCAGGCTTTCTGACGGCCTTTCATAGAAATTGTTCGCCATGCATGCTATCGCTTTTCTGCTGTCTTTTACGAGGAGGCACGTTCCCCCGGCATGCATTTCCTTCTCCGTCACAATCACCGCAGCGCCTCTCCTGATCGCATCCCCGACAAAATCATGCCCGTCAAATTTTTCCCCTTTCATTGCGACGAAAAGATACCTCTGCTTCACATTCCGTGAGTCATACGCCATTCCCTGTATGTCTGTGTCCAGATCCATGTCCGCGTCTGATGGGGCATCTTCATAACTGCATCCTGTCAGGATTTCTCTCAGCATCATCGCAACACTACCAGGGAACTCTGCTGGTATGTGTCTTCTCTTGGCACATTCAGGTAGGATAGCGCCTGATTCGCGATTTCCCTGAACACAGGAGCGGCCACAACTCCCCCGTATATCTGTTTTTTCGGCTCATACACCACAACGATCATTGCAAGCCTCGGGGTATCAGCCGGCACAAAGCCGACAAAAGAGCTCACATATTTTTCCTTTGAATATCTCTTTGTCGCAGGGTTTATCATCTGCGCGGTGCCGGTTTTTCCTGCTACCGGATTCCCGTCTACAGACGCCCCTCTCCCTGTGCCCCCCTCTTCTGTCACACTTTTCAGAATCTCCCTGAAAATCTCTGCAGTCCTTGCAGAGATTACCCGTTTCATTTCTTTATCCTTGAATTCAGCGATAACCCTGCCATCCGGGGACATTATCTCTGATACGATATGCGGCGTTACGAGAAACCCTCCGTTGGCAACCGCAGCATACACCCTCAGCACCTGGAGCGGGGTCACCGCAACCTCCTGTCCGATCGAAATGGCACCAAGCGATGTCCCGGACCACCTTTCCGGCGCATATATCCATCCCGAGACCTCTCCCGGAAGATCGATCCCTGTTTTCTCCCCTATTCCCAGGAGCTTTGCGTATTTATACACCCGCTCCTTTCCAAGTCTCATGCCCAGCATGACAGACCCGACGTTTGATGACTTCTGAATGACTTCCCTGAACGTCAGGACATTATGCGGGTGCACATCGCGGATCGTCTTCCCTCCGACCTCAATCCCGCCCTTGCTGACATCGAACAGCGTATGAGGTTTCACCAGTTTTTCCTCGAGAGACCCCAGGCCGACAATGATTTTAAACGTCGAGCCTGGCTCATAACAGTCAGTAATTGCCCTGTTTCTTCTTTCAGAGGCTCTGGCACTGCCTCCCCTGTTGGGATCGTATGCAGGCCGGTTTGCGAGCGCAAGTATCTCGCCGGAATAGGGGTCCATCATCACCACTGATGCAGCCGCCGCACTCCAGTGATGCATCGCCTTATCCAGTTCCTTCTCAACAATGCGCTGAAGGGCTTCATCTATGGTCAGGACGATATTGTTTCCTTTTGCCTCAATATCAACCCCCGGTGACAGCGTCCTGCCGCTTGCATCCCTTTCGGTCAAGACCTTTCCTCCGGTGGTTTTCAGAAATCTGTCGTATTTCAGTTCAACTCCTTCAAGGGCCTGATTGTCAATGCCGACAAACCCGAGGATATGGGAGGCAAGTTCCCCCTTCGGATAAAACCTTTTTGCCTCGGTCACAAACCCTATTCCCTCGATATCGAGCCGCCTTATCTTGTCCGCAGTATCAAGCTCCAGCTTTCTCTCGATCCATGCAAATCTTCCCGCATCCGGAATCTTGGCAAGAACCGCCCTTGGTTCGCTCGAAATCAGTGAAGAAAGCTTTCTTATCCCTTCCTTGTTGTTATCGATATTCAGTGCTTCAGGATCGCAGTACAGGGATTCAAGTTCAAGGTTGAGTGCAAGATCTCTTCCCTTGCTGTCAAATATGGCCCCTCTTCTTACCTGGATGTCTTCAACCTTCACATGCTGCTGCTTCGCCCTCTCCGAAAGGCGCTTGTGGTTGATTATCATAAGGTCAGTCAGACGGAGGGACACAAGGACAAAACTGAAGATGATGGCCGTATTTAATATTATCGCCCTCTTTTTATTCAACCCCCCACCCCTGTTTTTCAGTAATCAGTCAATTGTCTGCTCTCCAGAGACGCCTTGTAAGGTAATTGTCTTTTATGCTTATTCATATGAACCACCTTCACCCTGTCCGGCAGAATAAATCCCCCGCTGCCGTTACCGGATGTTTCAAGTTTTGCAAAAGACAGAAGGCTCGTCTTTTCAGCAAGCAGCATCTTGCGCTCCCTCAGGCAGCTCATTTTCTTCTTCTCAAGATCGCCGAGGCTGTATTCCACTTTCAGATAACTTGATCTGAGATATACCACCCCAAACACACACACAATCAGAAAGGCGATTGCGACAGGCTTAAGAATGAATGAGAATATATTTATGCCCTTGCTGTACATGAAATCCTTTCTGCTGCTCTGAGCTTTGCGCTCCTGGAAGAAGGATTCGTGCGTATCTCTTCTGCAGAGGGTGTTCTCGGTTTTTTCGTCAGTTTTTTCAGCAGTCCCTTTTTTGCACTCTCTGCGATGAAATTCTTTACTATCCTGTCTTCAAGAGAATGATATGATATGACACATATTCTTCCGCCCTCTTTCAGCATCTTCAGCCCCGAGTCGAGTCCTTCCCTGAGCTCATCAAGTTCCCTGTTCACCTCGATTCTCAGCGCCTGGAAGGTTCTGGTCGCCGGATGAACCTTTCTTCTTCCCCCGTACACGCCTTCGACAAGCTCAGACAACTCTGCACAGGTGTTGATCGGAGTTCTGCCCCTTCTGCTGACAACCGCCCGTGCGATTTTCCTTGACAGCCTCTCTTCACCAAATATCCGGAATATGCGTTCCAGCGCATGTTCCGGATATTTATTGATAACGTCCCAGGCTGACAGCGGCTGCCTCTGGTCCATCCGCATGTCAAGATGGCTGTCAGAGAGGAAACTGAATCCCCTTTCATGGTTCTTCAGCTGCATCATCGAAACACCGAGATCGAAGAGGATTCCATCGACTTCAGAGATTCCTTCTGCGTGAAGCAGGCTTTCCATTTCCGAGAAACTCCCCTTTTTCAAAACCGCCCGTTTGTCCGAGAGCCTCTGCCCGGCTGACTTCAGGGCTGCATCGTCCCTGTCAATTCCTATCAGCCTGCCCCCGGCACCGATCATCTTCAGTATTTCTCCTGCGTGTCCCCCAAGCCCGATCGTTGCATCGACATACACTCCATTCTGCTCCGGGTTCAGCATCTGCATGACTTCCCTCTGCATGACCGGCAGATGATGAATTTCTATGGGCATCTCCTGTATCTTTTTTTACAGCCCATAGGAAGAAAGCTTTTCCTCGATACTCTTTCTGTCGATCTTTGCGGGATCAACCAGCGCATCCCATTCGCTTCTGTCCCATAATTCAATCCGCTCTATCTGCCCTGCCATCACCACATTACTGTTGATGCGTGCATCTTCCCTGAGTGCGGCAGGGACAAGAACCCTGCCCTGTTTATCCATTTCTGTTTCGACCGCAGAAGCAATAACCCTTCGCAGAAAGAACCTGATCGCTTCGTCAGAACGTGGTTTTGTCCGTACCTGTTCGTGGAGTTTGTTCCATTCCTCAAGGGGATAGATATACAGGCAGTTGTCAAAAGGGGCATTGGTTATGTACAATTTTGTACTATAATTGGTGGTAATAATTTCCCTGAAAGGAGCCGGGATGATGATTCGCCCTTTTGCGTCGACTGTGTAATAATATTTCCCCGAGAAAGCAGGCATGTTTCCTCCACTTTCTACCACTTTCTACCACTTCATATTAGTGGGAGAAAAAACGAATGTCAAGAAAAAAATCGCATCTTCCATATTATGTGCATGTATAAGATCCGACCCACTACATATAGGATTACCGTGATTGAACCTGGATTGCGGTCATATCGGAAGCACCCCCTGCGTACAATAACCCCATTTTCCTGTCACTGACACTCACGCGGCAAATATGTTCTTCCGCGCAGTCACACCCGGAATACCTCCGGGACATCCTCCCTCAGGCATGAGAACAACTCTCCGTGCAATACATGATCCGGCATCTGTTTTCATGCCAAACACTTTCGCAAGACTTTATTTTTTTGCTCCGTTCGCAGACACACAATTCACGCTCCGGCATATGACTCCGGCTCCTTTGGCATACAGCAGCAGGTGCAGAAATGTTCCCTCAGCAATCAGCAGACTGGCATGAGTTTTTCCAAGAAAGAGGTTGCATTTTTGGCTTGACAAAAGGATTTCTTCCTTGATACTGTTATCACAGTCTTATTTATTGCTACTAAATAATCTTTCTTACGAAAGGGGGGAAACTATAGATGACAAAAGCAGAACTTATTGACAAAATTGCCTCTGGAACAGGACTGAGCAAGGCAGATGCCTCAAGGGCACTGGATTCTACTTTGAATTCCATCCGGTCAGCACTTAAAAAAGGACAAAAGGTAACTCTTGTCGGGTTCGGGACTTTCTCGGTAGTGAAAAGGAAATCACGAAAAGGCCGCAATCCAAGAACCGGTGCCGTAATCACAATCCCTGCAGCGAAGATTCCAAAGTTCACTGCTGGCAAATCACTCAAAGATTCAGTTAAATAATTTTTCATAAATTTTTACTGTCGAAGGGGCAATCACTATTGCCCCTTCTGCTTTTCACAGACGCTTTTTCTATCAGTTGTCCGGTAAAAACAGATTACAGGAGGTGTTATGCTCGCAGAATTCAGCATTATCCCGCTGGGGTCCGGCAGCAGCATTGGCGACAAGCTTGCCGAAGTCCTGAAAATCGTTGATCAAAGCGGCATCCCCTATAAGATCAACCCTATGGGGACGGTTGTGGAGGGTGACTGGGATGAGATCATGAAACTCATCAGGAAATGCCACAGGACTGTCATGAAGACCGGAGAGAGAGTTATCACGAATATCGCTATTGACGACAGGAAAGGAAAACCGAAGAGGATCGACGAAAAAGTGAAGTCAATAGAGAGACGGATCGGTAAGTCTCTGAAAAAGTAGCTCCTGTCCGGAGACCGACCGGTACTCCGGTCAGACGGGGTGTGCGGAACCGTTCAGATTCTGGAGATATTCGGGCTGCTGAGTTCCGTGGAGAACGATACGACACAGGGGAAGAGATTCACTCCCGGAGAATCTTCTTCACAAACTTCTCTTCCTCATCCCTGGTCTTTAGATGGCCCCTGAGCTTTTCTTCAAGGAGCCTGTTGAGTATCTTCGAATAGACAGGTCCCGGCTGAACTTTCATGCCCTTGAGATCATCACCCTTAAGAATCGTCTTCACATTCCTCAGTTCCGTGAGATAATGGGATATGACCCGCTGTTTTTTCCTGTCCTTGCTGAGCGCCATAAGGAAAAGAACCGTTTCAAGCCCGAGTTTACTGAGGAGCTTGTATATTTCCACAGGATCATCCGGAGGGAACCTTCTCAGGATATCCTTCGCTTGGTTCATCCCCCTGAGAATCATATCCCTTGCCCTTGGCGGGGGTGATAACCGGCTGATTGTAGCCTTCAGATCCTCATCCTTCAATCCGGAAAGCAGCGCCATAAGATACAGGATCCCCTTATCAGGCTTTTCCTCAAGAAAAAGAAGCGTAAACCACGATATGGTTTCCTGCATCGACCTGAGGGTTAACTCGAGTGCATCGGTGAAGACAATGCCTGCATGTATGACCTTGAGGAGACCGTAATCAGAGAGTTTTTTCAGGGTCTTGATCGGCTCGGTCTCCTTGAAGGCAAGGAGCAGTTCCTCGTAAAGCCTCGGTCCCGAAAGCATATTGAACAGATTCATCTCAATCGCCGACTTAATGAGATTCTCCGTATGCTTGCTGATCTTGAACCCGAACCGCTCGGAAAATCTCACCGCCCTGAACGCCCTGGTGGGATCTTCGACAAAGCTGAGGTTATGAAGAACCCGTATCGCCTTTTCTCTGAGATCCCTCTGGCCGCCGAAAAAATCTATGAGCGTCCCGAACTCCCCCGGATTCAGTTTCACCGCAAGGGTATTAATGGTAAAGTCCCTCCGGTAAAGATCCTTTTTTATCGATGAGGTCTCAACCTTCGGGAGCGCCGCAGGAGATTCATAATATTCCGTTCTTGCGGTTGCCACATCAAGCTTGATTTCCTGTGCAAATACCTGTGCGGTTCCGAATTTCTGATGCGCCCTGACCTTTGCCTTCAGACGTTCGCCCAGCGTTCGTGCAAACACAATCCCCTCGCCCTCTATGACGATATCGATATCCAGGTTCTCTTCACCGCGCAAGAGATCCCGGACAGACCCTCCGACAAGATATGCATTGAACCCGAGTTCTCCGGCTATCTGCCCGGATTTTTTCAGGATGTCACACACTGCCGAAGGGAATTTTTCATTCAGCCAGGATGAGAGGTTTCTCCCGACTACCGGCTTTTCTCTCGTGAGCGTTTCCTCAATTTTTCTTCTCCTCAGGAATTCCTCGTAGAGCGTGCGCAGCAGGTCAGTCCTCGTGATTGCCCCGACGATCCTTCCGTTTTCGACAACGGGCATGAACCGCTGATTCTGCTCGATCATCAATGTCTCTATCTTTCTGATAGGCGTCTGCGGGTCTACGGTTATGGCGTCTGTCGTAGAAAAATCTATGGATCTGCTTTTCCCGAACCCGTGGAACAACGCCTTCTCCACAATCTCTCTCGATATCACCCCAAGATACTTGTTTTCTTCCAGAACCGGCAGTGCGTTGACGCCGTACCTGGTCATCATCGCCTCGGCTTCCCGTATGGGCACGTTCCACTGGATGCTGATGACCGGCTTGGTCATGATGTCTGAAGCGATCTTGCCCGGCTTCACATTCGCACCGAGTATGGCTGTCAGCCTCTCTTCTACAATCTCGAGCGACGCTTCTTTTATCGTGGCTGAGGCAGCGGTAGGATGTCCTCCACCACCGAATTCCACCATGACCCTCGATACATCAAGTTCGGGAACCTTGCTCCTTGCAACCATCAGTATCTTGCCTTCCATGCCAAGGAGCACAATCACTGCATCGATATCCTCCATGTCCATCATCCGGTGCGCAAGGTGCGCCGCATCCCCGAAATATTGTTCTCGCGATGCCTTTGCTATCTTGATCCTTATCCCCTGCATGACAACCTCCCGTGACGACTGAATCAGTTCGTTGAGGATGTCGAGTTCTTCCATGCTGAGTTCCATCTTCAGAAAACTTGACGCGATATTGAGATTTGCCCCTCTTTTGAGAAGATACGCAACCGCAAGGAGGTCGCGTTCCGTTGTCGAAGGGAAAAGAAGGCACCCTGTCTCCTCATAGATTCCCAGTGCAAGGATCGTGGCTTCCATGGGTGTGGGGTGCAGCCTTCTGTTTTTGAGTATCTCGGCAAATATGGTAGCAGTTGCCCCTACAGTCTCTATTTTTTCCACCTCGCCCCTGATATCGCCCTTACTGAAGGGATGGTGATCATAAATATGGATCTTGATTCTCTTGTCGGAAAGCAGTTCAGCAAAGGGTCCGATCCGTCCGGGCAGTTTTGTATCAACGAGAATCAGCCGCGTGATCTTAGAGAGATCAATGTCCTTAATACGCCTGATCGTCACGGGGTGGAATGCCTGCAGGAAGTCTCTCAGTTTTTTCTCCTGGGAACCGGGGAACACGATTTCGGCATCCCGGTAGATCTTCTTTGCTGCCACCATCGATGCAAGGGAATCGAAGTCAGCGTTGATATGGGAGGTGATTATGTCCACAGCATATTGTACCCTACATGATTCAGAAAACTCCCGCAATCATGCAGAATTTTCATGTTCCCGTGTTATTTGCTGACGAAGGGGACCGAAGACCGGCTGCCGATCGGCGCTATGGCATCCCGCACTTCCTTCATGAGAGGATCTTTCTGGGCATCTTTGATAATAACCGGCTTCTTGAACGAGAGCGCGGCCCTGATCTCAGGATATTTCTGGAGATCGATTCTCAAATGGGTTATATTCGGGTCCTCGAATGTGGAGACAATATCGGCATACCGCTGATTGTCGGGCTGATGCGCGGCAATCTCCTTCCGGAGGATCTTTTCGTTTTTCTTCATGAACCGGACTGAATACTCCGGCTTTTCACTGAAAAAAGATTTCAGGAATCTCAGGACTTCCCTGTCCTGTTCGAATATCAGGATGTCTTTCTGCCTTATCTTCTTATCAGTCGCCATATGCCGAAGACAGTCCTTTCTTATCTGACATTATATCAATTTTTCTTTTCAATGCCCTCATGAGGGATTTGCAGTTCATGGTATTCAGTATGTCCTTTTTCTCAAGCCACCCTCTCCTCGCAATCGCCACGCCGAATGTCATGTACTCAAACTGGCTGGTAGTATGGGTATCTGTGCTGATTACCATCTGCACCCCCTTTTCCTTCGCTGCCCTTGCATATGCATCATTCAGATCAAGCCTGAGGGGATAGGCGTTGATTTCAATGGCCGTGCGGGTTTCCCGCGCTGTCCTGATGATTTCGTGCATATCAATATCATAGGGGTCCCGCTCGCCGATCAGTCTGCCTGTCGGATGTGCAATGACAGATACATAAGGGTTTTTCATGGCAGACACCATCCTCCTGGTAAGCTGTTCCCGTTTCTGCCTGAACCCCGAGTGAATTGACGCAACCACGATATCCATTTCCCTAAGGATCTCATCAGGGAAATCCAGGCGCCCGTCGCTCCTGATATCCACCTCAATCCCTGACAGCAGCCTGAATCCGCGCAGCCTCCTGTTAAGGGCATCGATTTCCCTCTTCTCTTCCATCAGTCTTTCTTCACTCAGCCCGTGTGCAATGCCGAGCCCTTTCGAATGGTCGGTAATCGCGATATACTCATATCCCTTTTTTCTGGCAGCGTCTATCAGCTCGTCGAAATCATGGCTTCCGTCGCTTCTCTTTGTATGGACATGCAAATCTCCTCTGATATCCCCCGGGACGACGAGATCCGGCAATTTCCCGTCCAGGGCAGCCTCTATTTCACCCGAATCCTCTCTCAGTTCCGGCGGGATGAAAGGGATCCCGAGAATCCTGTAGATGTCTTTCTCATCTTTCCCGCCAAGCTTTTTATCGTCCTTTTCCCTGAAGACACCGTACTCGTTGATCTTCATTCCCGACTTCACCGCCATTTCTCTCAGCCGGATATTGTGCGCCTTGCTCCCGGTAAAATATGCAAGTGCTGCACCAAAGCTCTCCTCCTCAACAACCCTGAGGTCGACCTGAAGCCCCTCATCGAGGACAACGCTCGATTTCGTGGGTCCGCGCATCAGGACATCCTTCACATGCGGCATGCGGGCAAAAATTTTCATGACTGCGCCGGGATCGTGTGAAGTTGCCAGCAGGTCGATGTCTTTCACATTATCCTTCCATCGTCTGATGCTTCCCGCAATGCTGATCTTATTGACCGGCGCATTTTTTCTCAGATGATCCAGGATGTCATTGGCAAGGGGGAATACCTTTCCCAGAGGCTGCCGCTCCATGCCCCTCTTCAGCATCTCTATTCCTTTCAGAATATTCTCCTCTGTCTTCTCCTTGATCCCCGGCAGGCCGCTGAGCTTACGCTCTCTCGCATAGCATTCAAGGTCTTCCAGATTCCTGACCTTCAGCCTGTCAGCGAGAAGTTTTGCAGTCCTTGGTCCAATACCCGGCACGGAGAGGAGCGTACCGAGACCTTCGGGAACCTCTTTTTTCAGGTCTTCATACGAATGCATCCTGCCTGTCTGTACATACTCCAGTATCTTCGCGGCAAGATCCTTCCCGATACCCGGGACCTTCTGCAACGCATCCCCGGACATTCCGGCAACATCCTCTGCAAGAGTTTCGATATTCAGCGCCGCACGGCGGTAAGCCCTTATTCTGAAAGGATTGTCTCCTTCTATCTCGAGAAGGTCTGCAATTTCATTAAAGATCCGGGCAATTTCCTGATTCTTCATAAAAAAAGTATAGCAGAAAAAAGTATTCATTCCAGCAGCTCTTTTCCGTCATGCGGGTGCGCGCCGAATGGCGGGCAAATTATTGCTCCCTTCTCCGATGACACTTTTTCCGTATCCGTCATCAGCATGAACAGGGAACATGAGAGATTACGGGGATTGTGGTGGCATGAATGATCATACGCGGTGCGGCAAAGACACATGGAAGGGGACAGTGCGGGCCCACGGCATATACAAAAAAGGACAGCTTTTATATAATTAATACATACCATCATAGAAAGAACGGAGACCGTTTTGACAAAACATGCTGGAGCATACAAAAGTCAGAAGAGAAAGAAAGAACTCCTGCGTCAGCAAAAGCAGGAAAAGAAAAGGATGCGGCGTTTGAACAAAAATACCGGCAATCCGCAGGATCCCGGTATCAGCGAATCACAGGAAGATACCGAATCAGCAGAGAAACAGGAAGATACCGAATCAGTAGAGAAACAGGAAGAATAGAATATTTGGCATACCCTCTGTGCGGGTCTGCAGCATCCGGGCTCTCAGGCCCTCATTCATTGAAATATTCGGAATAGAGTTTTTTCGCACATTCAGCACATAATCCGTGACTGAATTCCGCATCGGTGTGTTCGCTGATATACGATTCGAGCTGTTGCCAGGAGCCCTTGTCATCGCGAATCTTTTTGCAGTATGAGCATATCGGGATTATCCCGTGCAATGTCCTGATTGTGGCCAGGGCTTTCTGCAGCCCGGCAATAAGCGTTTCCCTCTCCGCCTCCATCTGTTTCCGTTCAGCAATGTCTCTCTCTATGCTTATGATCATCTCGTTGGTGACATGTTTCAATGCCCGGATCAGCTCATTGTCCGATTCCCCGGATACCCGCGCGCTCAATTCTCCGTGTGATACCCTGTGCAGGACATCGAAATGTTCGGCCAACCCCATAGCAAACTCATGCGACTGATCCACAATCTCACCGATATTCTCCGCGGTCGAATTTACCATTTTTTTCAGTTTCTCGATCAGTTCGATACGGGAAGTTTCGTCCACCCTCACAGCCGGGTCCCCTGAAGCGATCTTCTTCAATGCCTCAAAAACCTCTGAAAGACTGAGAGCCAGTTCAAGGCTCATCTCCTCCATTTCCCTGTCCCGCGCTTCAACCAGCTGCCGGTATTCCCAGAGCTGATCCTTCACCACATGGAGGGTCTTCATCATCCCGGCCATATCCATGTTCGCTGCAAAGACCGTGCAGCTGATGCACATCTCTATCTTTTGGGTAAACTGTTCCTGGACACTGTTTCGGCACCGGGTTCCGGAAAACAGCCAGCACCTGAGATCCGCCGACCTGAAAGCCGGACATTCACTCTGCTCACAATGAAAAACCTCCCAGCATTTCAGCATCTCTCCCACTCCACCTTTCTCCCTGTTCCCTGTACGCCCATAATGGAAAGCCCCATAGTATTGAGTATAGCATTAGCCTGTCTCCCCATTGCACAATTTGTTGAGCAGGGATGGCAGACAGCGTGGCGGTGTTGCTCCGTTTTCCTGAAGCTCTTTTGACCGGCAGCAGAAACTGCACGGAGGCACCTATGGTATTATGTTGAAACGTATATCCTCTGCCTTCTGTGAAGGAGCATATTCAATGTTCTTGGCATCAGGTAACGGCATTGCTCTCAGAGCGCGTAAACGGTGAATGCGCGCATGTATTCCCTCGAAATACCCATCATGCAGGTACCCGAGTGGTCCGCGCTGATGCAGGAGTTCGACGATGCGAGCATTTATCAGACATGGTCGTGCGGGGCTGCCCTCTGGGGAGCGCAGCGCCTGAGCCATCTCGTGCTCCGCTGCGGGGAAGAAGTATTCGGGCTTGCGCAGGTTGCTGCCATTCAGGCTCCTCTCTTCCGTGCCGGGACCGCGCTTGTCTTCTGGGGTCCGCTCTGGCAAAGGCACGGGAAACCTCGTGATACAGAAATTTGCGCGGTCCTCATGGCCGCGCTCCGTGACGAGTTCGTGGAAAAACGCGGTATGCTGCTGAGGATAATCCCGCATGCACTGGGATTGTATGGAACAGACGTCCGTGCGGCAGCCGAAACCGCCGGGTTTCACTGGAAAGGCTGCATTTACCGGACCTATCTGCTTGATATCTCGCAACCGCCAGGTCAGATACGAACACACCTGCGGTCAAACTGGCGCAATCATCTGAAGCAGGCAGAACAGAAGCGCCTTACCGTCACCCGGGGAACAGGACTCGAGAGATATGATATCTTCTACGGCCTCTTTGCCGAGATGCAGAGACAAAAGCAGTTCACCGAATCGTCTTTTGATCCCGTCCGGCTGCGTGCGATTCAGCAAGACCTGCCGGACAGACTGAAGACACAGATATTTCTGTGCAGCAGGGACGAGGAGCCTGTGGCAGGTGCGGTCGTCTCTGCTGCCGGCGACACCGCGATTTTACTGCTCGCTGCGAGTTCCGGGGAGGGAAGGACACTAAAAGCTTCCTACTTCCTGCAGTGGAAAGTAATCGAGTGGCTCCAGTCGCAGGGGGTACGGTTTTATGATCTCGGGGGAACCAAACATGCAATCCCCGGGGTAAACCATTTCAAGGAGGGGCTTGGTGGGAAAGACGTCTGCCATGCAGGGCTGTTCGAACTATGCAGGAATACCGCAAGTTCCCTTTTTGACAGATCACTGGGGATAATGAGAAGCACCTTTGATGCCCGCTGAATTCCGTTTGAAGAAAGCCATCCGGTAGTGCGCTTCCCTGAGACCTGATATAATTCAATTGTGCAGCACTTCTCGCATCACTTCTCTGAGTTCACATGTGCGGAGTACTACAGAATTGCGCCGCCCTCTTTGTGTGTTCCTTTTTCTCCCCTTACTCTTCCAGATGCCGGTAGAACTCCTTCGGCCGGAGCTCCCTGAAATCACCGTGCAGGGAAAGATGTCTTCTCATGTCCATGCAGAGGTGGCACTTTGACAGATATCCTTCCGGGGATTCAAGGAAGCCATATCTCTGCGCAAAACGGAACAGCCCCCTGAAGTCATCATCCATGAGGAATCCCAGCACAGGATGCTGCGCGATATCGATCCCATCCTTCAGGAGGGCATCGAGTTCCCTGCAGTCGCCGAAGGAGATTCCCCCGCAAAACCCCGGGATATAATTTCCGTAGTTGTCGAAGTGGTTGTGCCAGCCCCGCAGGAAAGGCGTGATGCATCGTTCCTGAAAGAAATATTCAGCCTCATGTTCGGTGACCAAATCTCTGAGCACCTTTCTCAGTGAGTAGGGTGCGCGGCCCATGACAAAGAATTCCACATACCTGAGCAGGTCTTCCCTTCGTTCGAGCCTCAGATATTCCTCGAAAGGCACCGTGTCCTGTATTCCCCAGTCCCTGAACCGCCTGTAGTATTCAAGCTGATAGACCATTACGTTGCCGCCGAAGATATCGTGGCCGATGCGTATCGCCCTGTCCGTACGTGCGAACGGGACATACTCCAGGTAGAACGGATTTACCGAAATCATTATCCCTTTCATGCCTTTCTTCTTCAGGAGCTTCAGCTTCTCCCTTGTGGTGCGGTCATCCACGGCCCAGAAACAGTTTGTCTCCACAAAGGTCGAAGGAATGTTCAATGTGTCGGCCATTTCCACCGCCTGACACAGGAGTTCGAAGTTCAGAAACGGCTCACCCCCGGTGAAATGCAGGCCGTGGTTCAGGCCTGTAGCACGAGGGCCGTGTGTGCTTGAGATGATCCTGCCGGACAGTTGCCTGAGGATCTTTTCAAGGTCCTCAGGAGAAATCCAGTCTGCACTCCATTTCTGCGAACAGGCATAAATGCAGTGTCTGCATTCGGCGGAACACTTGTAGGAGAGGATCAGCCCTCCTGAGAACGGTTTCGGCACCTGCCTGATTGTCGCCATGATCTCCTATTATAGTGCAATGACGCTGGCAAAAAGAACGCGATTCAGGGCTGCGGATTGGAGAGCGCATCATGACTTTCAGAGGCGGCATTGCATCATCTGTTCCCTTTCTGTTGCATGCAATGATGATAATTTTATAGAATGAAACAGGCGCAACGAAGTATTTTACCCGTGAACCGCAGAGTATTCTGCTTTGCGGTTCTTTCTTTTTCGCGCTTTACGCGCCGAATACTAAAAAAATGAGGTGTTGAATGAAGACAAAGGAAGCAACATGGTACGTCGCATTCACGGGATTTCTTCTGGTACTGTTATTACTTGCCGGCGTATCCGGCGCGGCTGAAAAGACCAAAAAGGGAACCTCTCCGGTCGTCGCTGAAGGCAAGTCTGTAAAGGTGCACTATTCTCTGACAGTCGATGGCAAGGTCGTGGACAGTTCAAAGGGGCGCGAGCCGATTCAGTTCAAGCCTGGCACCCGCCAGATGATACCCGGGTTTGAGAAGGCGGTTATGGGCATGAAAGCAGGCCAGAAAAAATCCTTTCGCGTCAGCCCCGATGAAGGTTACGGGCGGGTGAATTTAAAACTGAAAAAAGACGTGCCGAAAAGCCAGCTGCCTGCTGATACCCCGCCGAAGGCAGGAATGACCATCTATGCACAAACAAAGAAAGGTCAGCGTATCCCCGGCAGGATTATGGAAGTGAAAAAAGATACGGTTGTCATAGACTTCAACCATCACCTTGCAGGCAAAACCCTTCACTTTGATGTTGAGGTAATCGAGGTCAAATAGGAGACACCGGGACAGTCATGTTACTGAAAATCGGCCATCGGGGAGCAAAAGCCTATGAAACCGAGAATACCCTTGAAAGCTTCTCAAAGGCGATTGAACTGGGTGCAAACGCGATCGAACTCGACGTGCGCATGTCCGCTGATGATCAGGTAATCGTCAGTCACGACGACAGCCTGAAAAAAGTCTACGCCAAAGATACTCTCATACGCGGTGCAACGCTGCAAGAACTGAAAGCACTTACCGGAGGCAGGATAGCCACTCTTCAGGAAGCCCTGCACGCCATCGGCAGGAAGGTCGAAAAGATCCTCGTGGAGCTCAAGGAATCAGGATATGAACACAAAGTGCTGGAGATTATCAGGCAAGAAGAACTTGAGGACAGGGTTATCCTCGTCTCGTTTCTTGGAGATGCGCTCGCACGTGTGCGGGCTCTTCACCCCACCATAGAAACCGGCCTGGTGTACAACAGACTCGGGAACCCCATTGAAGCCGCATTGAAGGTAAACGCCCGGTATCTTCTCCCTCTCTACCGGTTCGTGCACCGCAGAGACATCGCCAAGGCGCACAGGAGCAATCTGAAAGTGATCGTCTGGACTGTCAACAGCCGGGCAGAAGCGGAGAACTTTGCTGCAAAGGATGCTGACGGCATCGCCACTGACAAACCGGATATCTTTCAGGGTATTTCGTAGAACATACAGATGAAATCTCCCTCTGTCAGGACTGCATGGAACCCTCCCTGAAAGGATGCTGGAGAGGGGTACGGCGATATCTTTCCTGTTTTTTGCCTAAAATAACTACTCTTGATTGACAATCAAACCACTTTTTGAGATAGTTGTGTTAACATGGCATCCTCTGAGATAAAGAAAGTTCTCCAGGCAAGCGAGGAAAGATACAAGCGTCTCTTTGATATCATAGAGCAAAGACATTTCATCTTTTCTCGGGCTGCCGATGGCAGCTTCACCTATATCAGCCCCTCAGTGACCAGACTGCTCGGCTATTCACAGGAAAACTTCATGAATCATCTTTTGGAATACCTGACCGAAAATCCGCAGAACAGGGAAGGCATGGCGAAAATGCACCTCGGCCTGCAGGGGCAACGACAACCCCCGTTTGAGATAGAGATCTTCCACAAGGACGGGAGCAGGCAATGGCTGGAGGTAACCGCCGTTCCGGTGCGTGACACAAAAGAACAAGTAATCGCAGTCGAAGGAATCGCCCAGATCATTACCGAGCGGAAAATGGCGGAGGAAGAAGTCAGTACCAGGGTGAAGGAGCTTGAGGATTTCTACGATATCGCCATCGGCAGGGAACTGAGGGTGATACAGCTGAAAGAGGAAAATACAGAACTGAGAGAAGCCTTAACGCAACACAAACAGACGTAACGCGTTCCCCCGCAGTAATGGCGCCACATCTTTGAGGATTCCCGCATTTCCTGCACGCGCGGAGAAAGAACAGATCTTTCATGTGCACATCAGGGTTGAGTGGAAGATTTTTTTCTTGAACGGCTGTGGCCCGAGCGGCGCCTCTTCGCCTCCTGACGGGCATCACCGCTTCTGCCGGGGGTATCTCTCTGCGGTATTTCAGTCCCCTGTCGCGTCTGATGGCTCTTCTTGCGCGGCGACTGCCTTGCATGAGGCCGGAACTCTTTCTTGGCAGCCTGGACCGGCCTCCTGCGATATCCGCTTACAATCATCTCATCGGTCAGCGGCATCACCGGGATCTTCTGCCTGATATAGTCTTCAATGTCCGGCAGCGAATGCACGTATTCCTCACAGGCGAGGCTGATCGCCCTGCCACTGGCACCGGCCCTTGCTGTCCTGCCGATCCTGTGCACGTAATCCTCCGGGTCCTGGGGAAGATCATAATTGATCACATGCGTTACCCCTTCGATGTGAAGCCCCCTGCCTGCGACGTCAGTCGCCACAAGGACCTGCATCATGCCGCTCTTGAACTGTGAGAGCACTTTTATCCGCTTTTTCTGGGGGAGGTCGCCGGTAATGGCCGCCGCGGTCAAACCATTGGCATTCAGAAGTCCTTCAAGCCGCTCGGCCGCGGCCTTCGTGTTGCAGAAGATGAGATACCTGCCGCCTGGCTCGCGCCTCAGAATCCCGAGCAGGAGGCCAGGCTTTTCAGACATGCCGACATGATATATCTCCTGCTCTATCTGTTCAACCGTGAGGCTTTCCGGGGTCACAGAAAATTTTTCCGGCATATTCATGTGTTCGTAGCACAGTTCAAGCACCCTGTGTGACAGGGTTGCAGAAAAGAGCATGGACTGCCGCCTGTGATAGGGAGACATCCTCCTGAGCATAAACCGGAGGTCGCTGATAAACCCCATGTCGAACATGCGGTCTGCCTCATCGATCACCAGGAACTGGGTTTTTTTCAGGCTGTACACCCTTTGCTTCAGATAGTCGATCAGCCTTCCCGGGGTACCGATGAGCATGTCAACGCCTTTGGAAATCTCTTCGCGCTGCTTCAGATAGTCGATACCGCCGAACACGGAGAGAATTCTGAAATCCGCAAACCCGCCGAGCACTCTCGCCTCAGCCTCGATCTGGAGCACGAGCTCACGCGTGGGAGCGATGATCAGCGCCCGGGGGGAAAGTCCCTGCCCGGGAGATGGCAGACGCAGCATGCGGGAAAACAGGGCGATCAGAAAATTGGCGGTCTTGCCGGTGCCTGTTTGCGCCTGCACTGCGATGTCCTTCCCCCGCAGGGCCTCGGGCAGGGTGAGGGCCTGAACAGGGGTGCACTCAGTAAACCCTGCAGCCCGAATTCCCTGAAGGACCTGTTCGGGAATAGCAAGTTCTTCGAATTTCACTCCACTACTATACCTTAAGAGCCAAGGATTCATAAAGCGGACGGGCAGTATTTGTTACGATTATCTTACCCCGCATCACCCTGCATCACGGTGCATCCAGCATCGCACTGGTGAATGTCAGCAGACGCCAATGCCGGCACGCCTGAAAGGCCCCGGGGAATTATGCGCCGGATATTTGAAAAAAATCCCTGTTGGTGTTATTTTAAATAAATACTATGTAATATTTAAATATAACTACAAAAAGGAGCGTCATGATTACCACACTCGATGAGCTGAAAAAAGACAGGAAACTTATCAACGAAGTAGACTGGGACATGACACCGGAAATGGCGGTGCGGATGTATCTCGAATGGGGGAACATCTGGGCTCACGCGGACCGGAGACATGTGGTAAGGTCAAAAAGCGATTATTCGGTCTATTTTGTCGTGAACTGCTGGGACCGGCCCTATTATATTTACCTGATCAAAAGGAACTCAGAAGAAGCGGTCGAGCTTGCGAAGATTGAACTGCCGCCGCAGTTCGAAAACCCGGTCTGCAAGCTGAAGGGGATCTACGCGGTGGACGGCGACCTCAGGGACTGGCTGAAAAAAGAAGTGCAGGCTGATTAACGCGCGGCAGCATGCCGGCGTGTTCCTGATACCGCTTCGTTTCGGTTCTTTTCCATCGCAAAAAACGGGGCGTGGTTCGAGGTGAATACCGGCGGATCATGTTTCAATATCCCGGCAACCGCCGGGTGCTTCCTGAATTCATGCTCAAGAAACAGCCGTACACGTCTCCTGTCCCATCCATTCGGATGGACAAAGTCCGTATACAGGGAAAGGTCCCCCTCGGAGAACTTCATGGTCTCCACCCCATTGACAGGTTCCCCGCAGCGCGGCATATTGAAAATGGCGAGGTTCAGGAAATCAATGCAGGTGCGATGCTTCACGGTAAATGCAAGGGTTTTCCGGGCGCCTGCCTCTGTCTCCGGGGGCGTGCCGAAGATGAGATACACATACGTTGCGATCCCTGCGTGCTTCAGGCTTCTCAGGCAGTCTCCTGCGGTTCCTACATGTATGCCTTTCTGAAGCCTGTCGAGTACCCCCTGGTCCCCTGACTCAATGCCGAGCTTGAGCATGACGCATCCGGACCGCTTCAGCGCCATGCAGAAATCCGGATCAGCAAGCTCCGGACTGACACGCACGAACCCGTACCATGGAAATCCCCGGGTGCCGGAGGCGAGCGCACCGAGCAGCACAGGACTCATCGCATTGTCGAGAAAATGGACAAGCCGGGGATGTGTCTCTCCTGCAATGCCCTGTATGTCTTCGATCACCTGCTTCACCGGGACAGGCTGATACGGGGTGCCTTCCGCCTGCTCAGGACAAAATGTGCACCTGTGCCAGTAGCACCCTGAGGATGCGCTGTAGGGCAGAATGCCCCCCGGGGCAAGATACCTAGCGGGTTGAAGTGAGCGATACTCCGGCCTCCATGCCCTTTTCCGGGGTGCATGCATGCCGAGGATCGACAGGAGATCGTGTTCACCCGGACCTGAGACATAATAATCCACCATTCCCTGAAAAGGGTCTTTCCATGCCGGGTTTCTGACCCACGAGGTCACAAGCCCTCCCCCGAGAATGATTTTCACATCAGGAAACCTGCGTCTGAGAACGCCGATGAGCGAAAAGGCGCATAATGCCTGGCTCAGATAGTTCAGGGAAATGCCGGCATACGCGGGCTTTCTGCGTGAAAAGAGTGATTCAAGCCTCGCACGGAACCATGCATAGAAAGGACTGAGTTCGGGGTTTTCTGCCGCGGTCAGCAGGTCCGCACTCCGCAGAGGAGAGAGATTGTGATGCGCATAGTTTGCCAGCCCCACCCTGATCCCCGGTAGGGTGACTGCGGTGAGAGCCCTGCCGATATCACTGACCGCTCTCCTGTACCGTGCGATATTCTGATACAGCCCCGGGGTCTGCATGAGAGAAAGGTTTCGCTCGCGATTGCGGAGTGCCCTGCCCGTCCACACATCCCTGTCCTTTTCGCCGGACACCGGCAGCGAGAGGAGATGGAGAAGCCCTTCGATGTTTGCGTCCAGGAGAGCGTGCTCGATGCCGAGGCTTCCGAGCATACCTGAAAGCCGTGCGATGCCGGCAGGCGGTTCGCAGGGTTTTGCCACAGGGGGATGAATGAGCAGTATCAAGGCGCTATGTCAGATTACGTGTGAGGTGACACGGTATCATGAGGATAATTATAACAGGTTCGGAACGGGATTTTGTTCACGCTGCGAGCCCCGTGTAATCGGAGTTCTCATCAAAACCAGCCCATAGTATTCATACAATTGGGGAAAACGTCTGAGGATAGCGTATTTGCGCGGATTCTTTTGCTGATAGTCAAATACAATATACAAAAACAAAGAAGCAAAAGCCTTGTATGAAGGAACGACCGGGAATGAGCGAAAATATGCTATCCTCAGTGGAATCAGAAGAATTTACGAATACTATGGGATAGAAAAATACGCGGGAAGATATATAATGAGGGTAGATTCTCGGATATCTGCAGAACTTGCACAGGATGGCACAACGCATGCAGCACAATCTCTACAGACGCGGTGAAGAAATCGCCCATAGCGTTACCCACGGCATCGGGACAGTGCTGGCTGTCGCCGGGCTGATAATCCTCATTGTCTTTACCCCCTCATCCGGAAGCGCTCGCCAGATCCTCAGCTACAGCATCTTTGGTGCCGCGCTTATCCTCCTCTATGCGGCTTCGACCCTGTATCACGGGCTCACACATCCGTCGGCAAAAAAGGTGCTGAGGGTCATCGACCACTCGTCGATCTATCTCCTCATTGCAGGCACCTATACCCCTTTTACCCTGGTGAATTTGAAGGGTGCATGGGGATGGTCTCTGTTTGGGGTCGTGTGGGGGCTTGCGCTGCTCGGCATCATACTCCAGTTTACTCCCCTGCGGAGGCATTCCCTTATACGACTTGTGCTTTATCTCACGATGGGATGGACCGCGCTCGTGGCGATCAAACCCCTCGCCGCTTCACTGCCCATGAATGCACTCGCACTGATCGTGGCGGGAGGCATTGCGTATACCGTCGGCATTCTTTTTTATTTATGGCGCCGTCTGCCCTACCACCATGCGATCTGGCATCTCTTCGTGCTGTCCGGCAGCATCATGCATTATCTCGCGGTGCTCTTTTCGATGAACCGGGCCGGGGCGTAGCAGGGAAATTACCCGGTTTTTCTGAGTCTCGCAAAACGTGTCAGAAATCCGTTTCGCACCGCTTCTGCAGCAAAACCCCTCTGTGCGAACAATCCGGTCGTTTCCTGCATCTGGAGTTTCCCCACCTCTATGGTCGGCTCGTAGATCGAGAGAATACCCCCTGCCCTGACCGCCATGCTGATGACATCCGCAGCTTCTCTTTTCCTGTCCACCTCGTGGAAGCTGTAATAAAGGAGACAGACATCAGCAGCCTCTCTGAGCACAAGTGACGCGATATCTCCATGGATAATACTGACCAGTTCCCCGTACTGCCGGACTCGCCTGTACAGTTTTCTTATCATCTTTTCCTGCAGTTCCACCGCGTATACCTTCCTTGCACGCTGCGCAAGGGCTTCCGTCAGGAACCCGTTCCCCGCACCTACCTCGAGCACTACCGAATCCCCGGTGATCCCGGATTCGTCCAGTATTCTTTCCCTGTCGGTACACGCTTTTCTTATCGGATTGTAAAGGATAAACGACAGCCATGACGGGCAGACCATGCGATCCCCTTTCCCTGAAGAATAGTATACACAGATTGACCCTATCAAGAGAAACAGCTTTTGCATTCCGCACATCCTGTTGCGCAGGGTAAGGTATACTACCCGGAGTACCCGCGTGAGCCGGGAACGGTGCCCCGGGACTGTGCCCGGCGAAGGAGAGAAATACCGAGGGAAGGTGCGGTGCGGCAGATGACACAGGATCCTCAATCACTGATCAGGAAGGATGTGGTCATCATCGGTGCAGGGGCTGCAGGTCTGATGTGCGCCATGGAAGCCGGCAGGAGAAACCGTTCGGTCATCGTCCTTGAGCACATGAACAGAACAGGAAAAAAACTCCGGATCTCGGGAGGAGGACGGTGCAATTTCACCAACCTGCACCTGCAGCCCGGCAATTACCTCTCGAATAATCCCCACTTCTGCAAGTCCGCACTCGCCCGGTTCACCCCGCACGATTTCCTCGCCATGGTCGAACGTCACGGGATCGCGTACGCCGAGAAGGAAGACGGCCGGCTCTTTTGTGAAAGGTCTTCAGGGGATATCGTGAAGATGCTCCATGCGGAATGCCGGAATGCAGGGGTTGAGATTCGCCTGAACTGCAGGATAACCCGTATCTCGAAAGGCACCGTATTCTCCGTCCGGACACATTCCGGAAGGATTGAGGCAGGCACGCTGGTGATCGCCACAGGCGGGCTGTCGTATCCAGAACTCGGGGCAACAGACCTCGGGTTCCGCATCGCACAGAAGTTCGGCCTGAGGGTCACGGGGCTGAGGCCTGCGCTCGTCCCGCTCCTGTTCGGCACTCGCGACCTGAAGGCGTTCGGCGGGCTGAGCGGGATCTCCCTCGACGCGGCAGTAAAATGCAAAGGGAAACAGTTCCGTGACAATGTCCTTTTTACCCACCGGGGACTGAGCGGCCCTGCGATTCTGCAGATTTCCTCATACTGGGATTCCGGAGATGCAGTCTCTCTTGATCTGTTGCCAGACCTGGACGCCCATGCGCTTCTGGCAGGAATGCGCACGAGCAGGACAGAACTGAGCAACCTTCTCTCCGTATATCTCCCCAGAAGATTCATTCAGCAGTGGTGTACGGCACATGCGCCTTCAAGACCGGTATGCCAGTATTCTGAAAAAGAGCTCAGGGAAATTGCACATGCACTCCACCACTGGGAGATACGGTTTGCGCGCTCCGCCGGTTATGCAAAGGCAGAGGTCACTGCCGGAGGGATCGATACCGCAGAACTCTCCTCACAGACCATGGAATCAAAGAAGGTCCCGGGGCTTTTCTTTGCGGGCGAGGTCATCGATGTGACCGGACAGCTTGGCGGATACAACCTTCAGTGGGCATGGTCCTCAGGGTTTGCAGCAGGACAATATGCGTAACCCGAAGACCATCATCCTCGCTTCGGCGTCTCCGAGAAGGAGGGAGATCCTCCGCAGGACGGGCCTGAAGTTCAGCGTTGATGAGAGCAGTTACGAAGAAGCCGACCTTCCCGGCCTGAAGCCCCGCGCACTTGCGGAATTTCATGCCCTGCACAAAGCGAGGGACGTCGCCCGGAGGCACAGAAACGCCATCGTCCTCGCAGCGGATACCATTATCGTGCTGAAGGGTAGACGCTACGGAAAACCACGGGATACGGCACAGGCAGCAGAGATGCTGAAGGCCCTGAGCGGCAAGGCACATTCAGTCATCACGGGGTTCGCGATAATCGACACCGCAGACTCGCGGGAGCTGTCCGGGTCGGTCGAGACAAAGGTCTTTTTCAGGCGACTGACCAAGGATGAAATCACGGCATATGTGAACTCGGGAGAGCCACTCGATAAGGCGGGAGCCTACGGCATTCAGGGACTTGGCGGGGTGCTGGTCGAAAAAATCGAAGGGGATTTCTCCAATGTCGTGGGACTGCCGCTCAGCGCCGTTTCGGAAGGCCTGAAGAAGTTCGGGGTATCCGTGCTGCAAGTCCCGGCTTCCTGATTTGAAAAGTCAACAACGATGAATTGCAATAAAAAAGTCTACCCCCTGACATCTAGAAAATAAACTAAAGTCTTAGATAATAAGAATAACAAGAAATCTCTTTATTAGGATTCATTTCGAGCAACTGGCTCTTCCAAAAGGCATTAAAAAAATAAGGTGGATACCTTTGCGTGACGGTTATTCTCTGAATTCAAGACCAGCGAGAAAAAGTCAACAATGCGTATTTTCAGGTGGACTTTGCAAGATCACTTCCTCACAGAAGTCCACAATTTTTGATAACCTGTTAATTTTGTGTAGTTTTTTGGGAAATCTATAACTTGAAGATAATCTGATTTCTCAATATCTGAAAATAAATGTATAAGAATGCATATCAAGCTTAAGGATTATCCTCACGTTTCTTAAAATATTCAGCAATAGCTGTTTGAAGAGCTGTATCAACCTTAGATTCAAATAACTTTCCAGTGGAAGTTTTAACTCCGATAATGATAGTTCCCTTGGGAAAGTCCGATTTAAAATTGTCAAAGTTAAATTTAAAACGCCTCTCGGCGATGAAGTATTTAGCTTCCTCTCCATCTGATAATTTAATAGGTAAATCTGAAGAACCTTGATCAAATTCAGTCCTCTCCTGCTCATAGATTGTTTTCCTAGATTTCCAATATAGAGACAAAACATTAGCGGTTCTGTGACCGATATTGGTTATATATATCGCAATATAGTGAGTATCCCTCTCAAATTTACTTTTTTTAAAAAATGCGGCTATTTTAAGTTTAATTATACGGTCTCGCATTGCAAGATATAGAGATGTTATAACAGCTGCTATAGTTCCAATAGCAGACAGCCACGGTGCAAAGGTATTAATAAATTCCCACTGTGCTTCGGAAAGCCCTAAAAATGCATAAGAAATCTGAGCATCCATTGTTGGAGTTTATAGCACTATGAGATTATTAAGTCAAGGTCATAATATCAACAATGTCGTAATGTGAAAAACAGCGCGCATCTCAAGTGGTAATAGTTATCTCATCAGAGTATCTGTACACATTTGTGTGCAGATGTGTTACAAAGCCTCACTATTTGTCGAATATTTGTTGAAGAAATTTCTTGAGTTCATTCCAGGAACTGCTGTCTGCCTCTGCATCGTAGGCAACCGGAATGTTGAATTTCTTTCCATATGCATCAGCTTCCGGATTGGTGAAACTATGGAGTGCCCCAGGATATACAATAAAGCGAAAATCAACTCCGGCATTTTCCATTTCCTTTTTGAAAGCCTCAATCTGCTCCCCTGTGATGAATTTGTCATCGGCACCATGAAGAACAAGAATTTTGGCCTTAACATCTCCCTGCTTCGCAGGTGTTACTGCAACAAGACTCCCATGGAAGCTTGCGACTCCTCTCAGGTTGTCCACCCCTTGACGTGCCATATTGAGTACAATTCCTCCGCCAAAGCAATATCCTATCGCTGCGATCTTATCGGAATCTACCACAGGCTGTTTTTTGAAAAACTCCATAGCGGAAATAAAACGATCTTTTGCGGTACTGAAGTTCTTCATCAGTTCTGATGAAAACTTTCCCGCTTCATCAGGATGCTCTGCTTGTTTTCCGTCTCCATACATATCGATCGCCATTGCTGCATATCCCAGTTCTGCCAGCATACGGGCACGCTTCTGTGCATAGTCGTTCAATCCCCACCATTCATGCACAACCAGCACCCCTGGTCTCTTGCCTTTGATACCCCTGTCATATGCAAGATACCCTTTCATCGACACACCTTTTGTGCTATATTCCACTGTTGTTCCCTCGATATCCGGCTCAGCCTGCACAGAAGAGTCTGCGAGAAAGAATGTCAAAAACGTCATTATTGCTATCAGATAAAGATTTTTCATAATATCCTCCTTTACTTTCTCAGATAATTAAAGTTTATCAACATAGAGAGAGGGAGACAACCGGAATGCAACAAAATTCTAAGGAACTGGGGTCAGCCCTTGAATATTGACAAAGATAAATAAGAGGCAGGGCCAAATCTTCAATGGTTACATAAAAAGGGGACAGGTCTCCACTTATGACAAAGCAGATAAAACGAGAGGGCCATAGGAAAGCTGTGCCGAAACACATGTTTGTAACGGTAATTAAAATAGTCCATAGGCTGTCAGCAGTGTCGGCTTGCAGGTGAAACAACTTTTCAGAAATGTACCTCTTGTCCTTCTTCCTATCCCTCGAAATATCGCGGTGTCACTTTCTTGCGGCTGGCTATGCGCTGATACACCTCGTCTGAATACCCGAGGGCGATGACTGCGTGAATCTCCTCTTCCGCAGGGATTCCGATGGAGCGCTGGATCGAAGGGTCTCTTTTCATCGCAGCAACAGCGTATCCGATGAGGCAGGTACCGAGCCCCATGCTGTGGGCCGCGAGCAGGATATTTTGTGTCACAAGCAGCGCGTCCTCTACCGGACAGCTTGCGCCCGGTTTCGAGCCTACGAGAATCGCAGCCGGGCTTCCGTGAAACAGCCGGTCCTTGCCCGATCCGTGCCATTCTTCAAGCGTCTCCTTCACCTTGCGGTAATATCCCCGGTAATATGCATCGAGTTCTCCTTTGCCTATCACCCTGAGGAAGTTGCGGAGCAGGGTATTCTCCGCTGTGGCGTTCAGTTTCTCGAAAAAGGAGGCGACACGCTCTGCACATGCCTGCACCGCCTTCCGGTGAGGCAGTATGGTAAAGGTCCATGCCTGGCTGTTCGTTCCTGAAGGCGCGGTGATCCCGATCTTTACAAGGTCTTCAAGTATTTCTCTTGCCACGGGCCGGTCAGTGAAGCGACGGCAGGAGCGGCGCGAGGCCATAAGCTGCACTAATAGTGGTGTATTGTACTCCCCGGGCGGGAGCCACCGCGTTTCTGCAGTGAATGTCTGATACTTTGACATCTCAGGGTCGGTCTCGCGCACGCGGATCGCCTGCACGGGACATACTGCTTCGCAATGTCCGCAAAAGATCGAATCCCTTCCCGAAGTAGTCGCTTTTTCATCTCTGAGCGAAAGCGTGCCTGTCGGGCACACGTCGATGCACAGGCCGCAGCCGTTGCAAAGATCTTTGTCGATCTCTATTCCATTTCGTTCCATGAGGTCTCCTTAAAAAATCGATACAGTAGAATATGATACCATTGCCGTTCAAACTTGATATAATGATGCTTTGGTATTGAACCGGTTGACCCCTGCGTTGCACCGCATGCGGGAATACAGACAAGGAGATAAGAGTGCAATGAAAATATCAGTGATCCTTGCCCACCCTCACAAGAGAAGCTTTAACCATGCCATAGCAACAACTGCCGTGGAACTGCTCACGCAGAGCGGACATGAAATCTTTTTCCATGATTTATATGAAGAGAAATTTGATCCGGTATTACCAACAGACGAAATACCGAGAGATGTTCCTTTGCCGTCTGAAATAGAGAGACACTGCAGGGAAATTGCAGAAGCCGAGGGAGTCGTGATTATTCATCCGAACTGGTGGGGACAGCCGCCCGCAATTCTCAAAGGGTGGATAGACAGGGTTATGCGTCCTGGAGTCGCATATGAATTTATCGGAGACGACAAAGGAGAGGGAGTCCCCTGCGGGTTATTGAAAATAAAAACAGCTGTTGTATTTAATACTTCCAATACAGCAACAGAAAGAGAGAAGACAGTATTCGGGGATCCGTTGGAAGTTCTATGGAAAAACTGTATTTTCGGCCTGTGTGGAGTCAAGAGCTTTTATCGCAGAATGTTTAATATTGTCGTTATCAGCTCTGAAGAACAAAGGAAAGGGTGGTTGCAGGAAGTCAGAGACACACTTGGTCAGCATTTCCCCTCCTGACAACAGCATAGTTCAGGCGGTATTCATCGGTCATCGTACTACAATGAAGGGGGCAAGCTGTTTTGTGCAGTGCAGCGCCTTTGGGCAACTTCCTTTGTAAATCATGCAGATTTTACCCCGGCAATCTCCCTTTATTCCCTTCCGTACGCACAGTGAGCCATCTGTTTTCCTGTGCTATACTTATAGCAAGCAAATGATTAACTATCTCTTTTTCAAAACCTTTCACACAGTTTGAGGTGGAGCCTGTGGGATTCTATAATGACAGACGGCTTTTCAGACGGTACCGGCAGACGACGGATTTCTATGTAATCATCGATGCCAATTACTACAAGGCAGCCACTGTCGATTTCTCTCTCAGCGGCCTCTGCATTTTTATCGAAGGAACTCCTCCCCTGCGCCCCAATTCCTTCATTGATCTGAAAATCGAGGGACTGGATATCGATATACGGGGCAGGGTGATATGGGTTCAGCAGACAGACCAGAACCTTCTCGTCGGCATCGAAAAGATGGCGATCGCCGGTCTTCTCAGGATATGCCCCCTTTCGCATATCCTTCTCGATCTGCAGAGAAGCAATGTGACCGGTGTTCTCGAGATGGAAAAGCGCCCTGTCCTGAAACGCATTTACATAAAACACGGGGTGATGGTATTCGCTGCCTCGAATCAGCATGAGGACCGCTTTGGTGAACTGCTTCTGAAGAGGGGAAGGATAACCTCTGATCAGCTTCACCAGGCAGCAGTCCTGCTTTCTTCATCCGGGAAGCGCCTCGGAACAATTCTCGTTGAACTCGGCTACCTGAAACCCGACGAGCTCGTAAGGGCACTGAAGTATCAGGTCGAGGAGATCATCCTGAGTCTTTTCAGATGGCAGGAAGGGACAGTACGGTTCCTTGCGGGACCGTTGCCGGATGAGATTATCACATTCAGGCTGAGCGCGGCCAATCTCATTTTTCAGGGGATCAAAAGAATAACCCAGCCGGAATATTTCAGGAATATCTGCCCTCCGCCTGACACCATTCTGTACTTCTCGAACGACCCCCTGAACCTTTTCCAGGACGTCAGTCTTTCAGAAGAGGACAGATATGTGCTCTCCCTGCTGGATGCAAGGCTGACCCTAAAGGAAATCATTGATCTCTCTTCGCTGGAAAAGTCCAGGACAATAAAGATCATCAGTGCATTGTTCAGTATCAGCATGATAGAGAAGAAAGGGGAAAAAATACTTGCCGACAGGACTATTGTAAAAACAATAAGTGAACCGCAAAAAGCGGTTGACTCTGCCTTTCTGGAAAATGTCAGCGATCTGTGCAGAAAATTTCCCTCAATGGATTACTACAGCATCCTCGGGATCAGTAGCGGGGCATCACTCAAGCAGATACGGAAGGCCTACTATGCGATGGTAAAGGAATTTCATCCCGACAGGCATATCAGTGCAAGTTCCGGGATGCTGAAAAGCAGATTGAATGAAATATTATCCCATGTCATTAACGCGTACAGGACTCTGTCGGATTCAGAGCTGAGGGCGCACTATGATGATACGCTGAAGGTCCGCCGGCCTCCCGAGGCTCCGGACGTGACAAAGAAAGCCGTTACCGCGCGTGAACGTTTCATCCAGGGCAAAGAGGCATTGAAAAATGGCCTGTATGAGGATGCGGCAGAATTTCTGGGACAGGCCGTATATCTTGACAGTTCTATGGCAGAGTATCATAGCTGCCTCGCGATCGCATACCGAAAGCTGAAGAGACTGCGTGATGCGCAGAAAGAGATGCAGAAGGCTCTTGAAATCGATCAGACCGTCGCAGACTATTATGCAGAGATCGGGGAAATTTACCTCGAACTCGGGCTGCCCTTAAGGGCAAGGGCATCTTTTGAGAAGGCGCTGAAGACAGATCCGTCGCACAAAAGGGCGGCTGACAGGCTCAAGATGCTGGATACCGGGAAACATGGATGAGAAAAGACATTGCACCTCTTTCTTATCTAAGCCCTCTATTTTTACTGCGTTCGTACCGTTCTTCAGTATGCATGCCAGTCTGCTTATCTGGTGCAAGTGCATTAAACAGTCTTTCAACTTCTTCTGCGGGTAATGGTTTACTGAAGTAATACCCCTGTCCCATATCACATTTCAAAAGGCGCAGGAACTTCCACTGTTCCTTAGTCTCCACCCCCTCCGCAATTATTTTCAAATTAAGCGCATGTGCCATATTGATGATAGCCATTACGATTGATGCAGAATCAGGATCATTCACCATTTCTTTGATAAATGTTATATCTATTTTCAGATTGTCGATTGGGAATCTCTTCAGATATGCCAATGACGAGTACCCGGTCCCAAAGTCATCAATAGAGACTGAAACTCCTATATCCTTAAGTTCCTTGATAACCAGGCTGGTAATTTCCACATTCTGCATAAAGGCGCTTTCTGTTATTTCCAGGGTAAGGAGCGAAGGATAAAATCCACTTTCTCCCATTATCTTCTTCACCCTCTCAGCCAGATTCTTTTGCCTGAATTGTATTGGTGAGATATTCACCGAGACTGGTACTACAGGATACATTTTATCCTGCCATTCCTTCACCTGCCTTATCGCTTCTTTCAAACTCCACTCCCCAACCTCAAGAATCATCCCTGTTTCTTCCAACACGGGAATAACCTTCTCCGGAGGCACTAACCCCTTGTCCTTTTTTTGCCACCTGATAAGGGCTTCCATCCCTATTATTCTATTTGTAGTTATATCCCAGTACGGTTGATAATGGAGAATAAATTCCTTTTTCTCATGGGCTATTGCAAGTTCCTTTTCCAGCGATATTATTTCTGCTGCCCTCAAATCCATATCTTCAGTATAAAACTGGAACGATTTCCTCCCGTTCTTCTTTGCAGTTGATAGTGCCAATCCGGCTGATTTCAGAAGTTCAGCGGCATTGTTTCCGTCTGAAGGATAAAAAGAAATACCGGTATTGAATGACAGTCTTATTTTCTCATTTTTTACCGTTATATTCTGTGTTATATCCTTTATAATCTTTTCTAAAATTAAAATAATATCATCAACGTGACCTATATTAATAAGTGCTATGCCGAATTCATCGTTACCCAGCCTTGCTGCGATATTTCCTGTTTGGATACTATGTGATAGTCTCTCCCCGACTGCTTTTAAAATATCATCGCCAAACGCATGTCCGTATGAGCCACTGATAAGTTTAAATCGCTCAATATTAACAACTGAGACCGCAACATTCTTTGAGGTGTCCTTTGTTCGAACAATGGCCTGGTTAACCCTCTCAATGAACAGATTTCTATTGGGGAGCCCTGTTAAAGAGTCATAATACGCGAGATACTCAAGCTGCCCCTCCATTTGTTTCCTCTCTGTGATATCTCTGAAAGTAACGACTGTTCCGGTAATCTTGTCATTTTCTTCTATAGGGGTACTGGTATATTCGACCGGGAAAAGTGTGCCATCTTTTTTCAAAAACAGTTCATGATTGACAGTTTGGACTGCGCCATCATGAAGAGACGCATGTATCGGGCAGTCTTCTTCAGGATAAGTATTTCCATCAACCTGTTGAGAGTGCCAGATACTGTGAGTGTCCTTGCCTATGAGTTCATGTGGTGCATATCCGAGCATTCTTGCCGCAGCCGGGTTAACGAATGTGTGGTATCCATTTTTATCGAGTCCTAAGATGCCTTCTCCCGCCGAGTTCAGAATAAGCTCATTCCTGTGGCTCAGCTTTTTTATAGTCTCCTCCGAATGCTTTCGGTCAGTGACATCTCTGCCTACCCCACTAATGCCAATGGTTTTTCCCTTGTGGTCTTTCAGCACTGATCCCCTAAAATCATATGGCATATGTCTCCCGTCTTTAGTGATAAGTGCTGCCTCAACAAATCCCTCACCCTCCTTATATATTGTCTCAATTGCTTCAGTCAATCTTTTGGCATCTTCTTCAGAAAAGAAATCAGGCACTTTCATCGAAGATACTTCTTCATCGCTTAACCCTAATACTGTATTCGCTGCCTTGTTCCACCTGAGCAACTTACCTTCCAGATCAAAAACAAAGAATAAATCCTTCAGATTATTCAATGCGTTTTCAGTAAAATGCTTTTCTTGTTTCAGCTCCTCCACCGCACACCGGCGCTCGTCTCTTGCATGCAATGCCATGATGCCATATGAAATTTCCTTTGAAAATTGAATAAGCAAATTGACCTCCTGTTCGTCAAATGCATAGGGATGAGAAGCATAAATATTTAAAGTGCCAAAGACTCTTGCGTCCGCAATGAGAGGAAGTGAAATGCATGACGCATAACCGCGCTTGATCGCCTCTTTGCGCAGGAAGGCATGGTGTTCATCTGATAGCATATTGCTGATAATGACTGGTTTGCCCGTTCTGATTGCTGTACCTGCGGGATTTTTTCCTCTTTCATCGTCGGCCCGGGAAGTATTCAGGGCCGCAAGATATCCTTCGTCATATCCTGCATGGGCGACAGGATTGACACTCTCTGCCTCATCTACCCCGGCATAGCCTATCCATGCCAGGCAATAACCTCCGGTCTCAACGAGAACCTTGCACATGCCGTTCAGCAGCTCGTTCTCTTCGGTAGCATGCACTAATATCTGATTGCATTCACCGGCGGTCTTGAGTGCCCGGTTTAAAATGTGCAAATCCTTAATTCTTTTTGCAAGCTCAGAGGTTCGTACCTGAACTTCGACTTCAAGATCGTCATGCGATTTCTTAAGTTCTGCCGACATCTGCTTTTGCTCTGTGATATCCCGCGCTACGGAAAAAATCAGCTGCTCTTCAACCAGCGGATAGCAGTTCCATGAAACCCATTTATAAGAACCATCCTTGCATTGATAGCGGGTTTCAAATGTAACCACCGATTTGCCTTTCTTGAGTCTGTTTGCCATATCGATTGCCAATTCCCTGTCTTCAGGATGAATGAATTCAAGATACGGTTTAGACATCAGTTCTTTTTGTGTCCAGCCAAGGGTTTTTTCCCAGGCCGGGTTTAACTGCTTGAAGAATCCGTCGAAACCGGCAATGCAAAACATGTCGATTGAGAAGCTGAACAGGCGTTTGCGTTCCACCTCTGCACGATTGCGCTCGGCAATCTCATTCCGGATGATTACAACAGAGACGACCACGATAATAACCGCCAGAAGCAACCCTGACATCACAATAAAAGATGTTGCACGACCCAGCAATCTCAATGTTTCATCATGCTGGTTAAGGAGCCTGGTCTCTTCAGTTACAAACTCATCAATTACCTTGTCGATATTTGTCATCAACTGCTCACCTTTTCCAGTCATAACCAGGGTTTGGGCAGCAACTCGCCCCTGTTTCCTCCGGATTTCAATAACTTGTCCATTATGTTCGGTCATTTGCGCAATGAGGAGTTCGAGTGCTGCGATACTCTTCTGCTGTTCAGGCTCTCTTGAGGTTGATTCCCTGACAGTTTTTATCCTCCAATGAATTGTCGCAATCTTGGAATGGTAATGGGCTAAGAGTTCTTCCTGCCCGGTAATGACGTAACCTCGCTGATCGGACTGAATATCGTTAAGAAGGGAATTCACTTCGACAATATCGGCAATAACTTCATAGGTTTGCTTGCGCAAATCGGCAGAGGCAGAAAAATCAGATATAAATACTTGAGAGGCAATACTGATCATAACAAGAACGAGCAATCCCAGCCCAAAGCCGATACCCACCTTGGTTTCTATGTCGCGTTTCACTGTCAATCTGTCTTGTTGAGAATCGTCGTTATCAGTTTTCTGCCCCCTAAATGACCTGAATCCAGCGATACGCATCGCCAAACGTTTGATAAACGTGTCATTGCTTTTTGTCCGATCAATTTTTTTGTCCATCATTGCACATGTTCAGGATTGTGATTCTAATGACCCTTCTCCCAAACCATCAACCTTTCTTTTGCGATCCACTCTTTCCACATGGCTTTCAAAAACATATAGTAGTTGACAGGCTTAATGATGAAATAAGCCCACAAAGACGAAATGACTTTTCCAACCATCCTGATTCTAAATCCCGTGATAAGACACACAATGGCTACCAGAAATATTTCAATCATCAAGAATCCACCAAGGGTATAGAGCATATCTGAAGTTACCAAATAGATACTGAGGGCAAGAAGGGGTGAGAAAAAGCTGTCAAGCAGATATCCGTAAACGAATGTGCCTAATTTCTTGTTCTTTCTGAAGCTGTGAACGCTTATATTCTGGAAGAAACTTCGATACCATCTATTCACCTGTTTTTTGAATATTGCAAATGTCGGTGGGTCTAACGGATAACAAAGGGCATTCGGGGCATAATAGATGCGAAAACCGTTCAAAAGAAAATCCCATGTAAGATCCATATCTTCGCCCATCGTTCTTGGCTGAAACCCGCCCATTTTCTGAATATGCTTGGTGCTGAAAACCGCAAAGCACCCGGAGCAAACAAGAATTGTGCCCGCACTGTTCTGGGCAGATTTGAAGATTGTCAGGCCCAAGATATATTCTATGAATCTTCCCCTTTCCCACAGAGTTTCAATCCTCTGGGGTATGACAAACCCGCACACTGCTGCCGTAAGAGGATCATTGAAATAGGGCAGGGTGTTCTCTATTGCTTTTTTGTGGAGTATGGTGTCCGCATCTATTGAAACCATCAAATCTGTGTGAATATCATTAATTACATAGTTCTGAGCCATAGCCTTTGTTCCCTGATTCTGATGAGTCCTGACCACCCTCACCCCTTTTTCTAAGGCTATTTCTCCTGTTCTGTCTGTAGAACAATCGTCAACTACAATAATTTCATCGATATAAACTGACTGACTTCTGATACTGTCAATCGTGTCAGAGATATTTCTCTCCTCATTGTATGCGGGGATAACGACGGTTATCGTGTATTGCCTGCAGGGCGGCCCTGCAAGTATTTTCGGTTTCAATCCAAACAGTCTGCGCCAGTTCACATCGATTTTCAATTACTCCTCCTTTTTGGAGTTCAGGTAGTACAGATGAGATATTTCCTCTCTCAACTGTGGAGATGCCATGATCACCTGTGTTGGCATTGTGTTGCAGCACAGCAAATTCTCCAAAATGGTATTCGTCATCGCAGCCGTCAATTCGGGGGAAGCAGGTATTGTTGGATAGTTATAGCTTTTCCCTTCGGCTGAAAGTTTATCGACCTCTGCCCTGAAAGTTGAATCAGTTTCTATGACAGCCGCAGTGGGTTGTGTGTATTTCGTAACAAAATCATTTACGAATACACCAGCCCCTGTCAATCCCAAAACAGCAACCAGTATCGGATACTTGATCAATAAGTGAATAACCAGGCTGCAAGTACCCATGAGACCGCTCGTTCCTAATCCGTATGCCATTGTTTACCTCCTGTTTTTCCAATCCCCTCCAGCTGACCACTGAAGGAAGGCTACTGCTCTCCAGGCATTATTAGACGAATCATTGAAGTATCCGAAGTACTCACCGCGGATACCAAGATCAATCACCCCCCAATTGTTTAGACCGGCTTTGAGTGGATGCTTGACTTTCCCCCCGAAAACCGGCCTCCACCTGTTGTTCCAGAAATCATTGGTATGATCTGATTTTGTGAGACCGATTCCGGCAAATGTGTTTAGCACAAAATCCGACTCCCCTAATTTCATCCAGTCAATTCCCTGTTCAACGTACATGTCGAGCTTTGAACCTCTCTCTATATCGTTGCTCGGAGTAAAAGAAAGTTCTCCCCATGAATACCAGGGATAACCGAGTATCTCGGCTGTTGCTTGATGACTGAATACTGAAACTGTCATCAAGATTACCAAAACTGCCAGGCACCTTTTCATTGAAACCTCCCTTAAAAAAATTTTTAGAGATTGCCTTCAAAAGGCATTTTCTTTTATCTGACCATGTTATTGCAGGAGCCATGCCAGATTGTTTAAAGCTGAAACATATTGAATTACAATGATAATTTCAAGCCGCTCAGAAATGCGGGGGAAAAGTGTTCGTTTTTAATACAGGGGATTGAAATAACAGGGAATTATTATAAATGCTTTTAAGTTATTGTTTTTTATGAAATAATGTAGGGAAGGTTCAGAAGTGTTCGTTTCTGAACATGGTGTTCGAAATTATGCTATTTAATTGAGTATTTCTTCATTGTCCCGATCACGCTTTCGACTGTAATCCTCTATCTCAACAGGAAAAGATAGGGATCAGGCTAACGCAAGCCTGATCCCATGCTCTTTACATCATATTAATCGTGCGTCCTAATCTTTAAACATTATTTAACAACTATGTCTCCCTGAGCAATTGGCATCGGTACAGTCTTGTTGGCTGACCACTTGCTGGAGAACCAAACCCCGCCTGCTTTCCTCTGCAGAGTCATGGCAATGGTATCACCATTTCCATTTGCCTGATTACCATCCTTAATGTGGATTTGCAACTGTGCCCCGCCCTCTATTGCGATAGAGTTGGCCGGATCCGTAATATCAACGAGATTAGCCTTGCTGCTGAAACTCGCTGTTCCGGATGGTTTCTGCACCGTCAATACTGCAATAGCCGTGCTCTTGATCTTATAGGTGCGAAGCACATTACCTATTGAACCGTCAGGTTTATAGTAACTGCGCACAGTGATATTGACAGCCCCCTGGGGATTCGCGCCACTCTTGTTATACTTTACGTCAAATGAAAAATCCGTTGACTGGCCTGCTGCGCCGGCAATATACCCTCTGGAGTCTGTTCCATTTGTTGTCTTGCCGCCTCCAATAATCCATCCATTATCCAACGGTTTTGCAACCGTGACAATCGTGTCGTGAACCGGATTATTGAGAAGATAGCCGCCGCCGACAATTACAGCGATGTCAAGTGATGTTACATAGGCATTGCCCATATTGTACTGAACGATTGCACTCGCGGTTCCTACCTTCCTGTCGTCTGGATTCACAAGGCCAACAGGCAAATTTGCAGCCCCGTTGATTGGTGTATATAAACCATTTGAGTTGCGGATTGCAAATGTTACCCTTGCATTGCGGATATCACTGGTGCATACCTGATCAACATCCTGAATCGTAGCGCTTAAGGCAAGCGAAACAGTATTGCTGTTCGTTGTTACCGTTGTCCAGAAGAATACATTGCCTGTATACACCGCCTGACCGGCAAGTGGCCCAACTTTAGCTGCGTTAATAGTGAAGCTCTGTGATGTGGTGCTATTGGAATAGATGTCATCGGGACCGAATGAGACACTTACCTGATACGTGCCGGGCATATTCGCAGAACTCAGCGTCATGCCTGTTGCTGCAACCCCATTGGCATCTGTTACTGCGCTGGCTGTAGCTGCACCAATCATGAAGTTAATCGTCTTGCCCGCAATGCCTGAGCCAGAAGTGTCATCGGTTAGCCTGGCAGAGACTCTCACGCAATCAGAATACAGTCCTGCAGATTGTCCCTGATATACCAGCGTTGTCGGTCTCTTGTCTATTGTCAGCGCACCGTTATCAATCGTGACTGAATAGTTGTTCAACTTGCTGTTTGGATCATGCAAGGACGGTGTGATCGTATACGTCCCCACAGGACTGGACTGTGTCGCAGTTGTGCTGTAGCTTGCAGTAATGCCATCGCCGTTCACAACGCCGGTAAGCGAACCGCTCAGTGCCGGGTTCGGCTCACCGTAAATCCTGTTCTTATCATGAGCAATGACAGTGAGTGATTTCTTATTGATGGCAAATGAACGGTCTACATCAGACGCCGCATTGTAATTTGCATTACCCGCCTGCGAGGCCCTTATGGTGCATGTGCCTGGCTCCACAATCGTGACCGTCGTGCCGGATACTGTGCACTTAGCCGCAGTCAAGCTGCTGAAGGCCACCGTCAATGACGATGAGGCTGTTGCGCTCACCGCAAAGGGCGCATCACCATACGTCCTGTCGGCAAGTGTGCCAAATGTGATTGTCTGATCTGCCTTATTGATGGTTTCTGTTTGATTGGCAGATGTAAGCCCGGTAGCTGAAGCAGTGATTGTCGGCGCACCAGCATTCAAATCTTTATAGTAGAAACTCGCCGTATTGCCTGTGGAGAGGATCGTTACGCTTGTGATGGAACTTGTGCAGGAGGCATCGCTATAAAATGTTCCGCCTCCGGAGGAGCTGCTCAGATTAACTGTCATATTACTTGTCGGGTTGGTTGGCGTATTGCTGGCGTCTTGTGTTTGTACTGTTATTTGTGGTGAGCACTCTCCAACAGTCCTTGTGAATACAGTGGATGTAAAGGCAAGCTTGGTGGGATCTAAAGAATTAACAGTATATGTCGCACTTCCAACTATGTTGCCCGGGGCGCAAGCTCCGCTATTGCCAGTTTTGCAAATGAGAACTGTATGACTCGCTGCAGTTACGGGGGTATATGAGTCACACACATTGTTTGTGCCCGACGATAAATTGCCTGACACGGTGTCTCTCACCAAAGTTGAAGAATCAAATGTGGTCGTACTTTTATACCATTGCATACGATAAGCCGCGGTGCCACCTCCAGTAACTGTAACCGAGGATTTTGCACTTACCTGACTGCCCAAAATGAAAGATGTTGATTCTGATGTTGTGGGGGGACAATTAGAACTATAATTATAGATTGTTGTTGTGGCGCCACTTATACTGGCTGCTATTTTATACGGCCCCACATATGGCCCTCCGCCTGCCTCAACACCGGCCGGCTGTATTTCATCAAGCCCCGTATCCGCCATTGCCGCAGCCATATTCACGCGGCCGTTTCCGGTCTGCTCGTGCGTGCCTGCAGGATCTGCAGTGCGCGCGAGACGCCCCACGATTACCCCATTGGTGAGGGTTGGGTCATCAGCCTTCATAAAAGCCGCGACACCTGCAACAATTGCCGCTGATGCAGATGTTCCGTTCAGGGATACAATGGAATTTTCAAGACCGGTCGTTGCAATGTCCTCTCCTGGTGCTGCGAGAAACACGCTCTGCCCAAAGTTGCTGAAAGAGGCGAGGTTGTCAGAATAATCTGTTGCTGAAACCCCGATAACTCCGCGGGCACCAGCCGGAAACGTTGGGTCGCTTATTCCTTCATTTCCCGTGGCTGCCACTAAAACGACATTCTTTGACCATGCATAGTCAACCGCTTCCTGGAGAAAAGGGCTGAAGCCGGGGTTGCTGAAACCCATCAGGATTACGTCAGCACCGTTATCTGCTGCCCAGATAATGCCACTTATGATATCGCTGTCCTGGCCTGTGCCGTCAGCGTTCATTACCGTAACGGGCATTATTTTCACTCTGTCCAGACCGATACCGGCTATGCCATAGTTGTTGTCAGTGATAGCGGCGATTATGCCGGCAAGCCATGTGCCATGACCATGGGAGTCGCTCAGGCCGTGAGAATCATCAAGAAAAGACCTGCCCATGATAACGTTTGCGGCAAGGTCTTCATGGTTTGCCTGAACTCCCGTGTCAAGAATGGCAACTTTTGATGATTGCCATGGGAAAAGGATACCATAGACAAGGTCCCAGCCTATTTTCGACAGGGCCCACTGAAAGCCGTAATCGGGGTCAGCGGGCATACCCTGCACCTCCCTGATTTTATCCTCTGCGGCACTCTCAACCCTCGGGTCAGACTGGTAGTTCTCCAGGATTGTTGAAAGTTGGTCTGCCTGAACCTCGACAACATGAAGGCGCAGCGCCGGAATCGAAGAAGTCTCAGTACCCCCGTTTGCATGAATGACGGCGGCCTGTTCATACGCAGAAAGGCCGCTTACCATCCTGATGATCAGCGATGAGGTAGAGGATGGCTGTTCGGCCATGGCGTGGGAAAATAACCCTCCCGCTATCATCAAGACCAAAAGAAAAACTGCAAATCGCCTGAGATACAAGAATTTGTTACTGAACATTTGTTCCTCCTTTTTAATAGTTACTAAGTTTCATGGGCTTCCCCGGGCATCTGCCAAATTTCGCCTGGGCATTGCCGATCCACCCTGCATAGAGTCTGTTCCACCTCAGTACCTTGCTCCTTATTACACATACACATGCTCAAAAGTTACCTTATCAATGAACATCCCAACAAGTTCCGGGTCAAACTGGGTTCCTGCATTGCTCTTCAGTTCCCCGACTGCCTCCTGAAATTCAACAATAAATGGATTTACACCATTACCATGCATCTTTCCCTTGCATTTGTATGAATCCTTGCTCACCATCACATCAAATGCCTCTGCAATTGCGATAATTCTGGACTCAAGAGGGATTTCTTGACCTTTCAATCCCGAAGGATACCCTGCACCGTCATATCGTTCATGATGGTACAGGACAATTGGTGCAATGTGAGCATAAAAATTTATCGATCGCAGCATTTCATAGCCAAGCTGGGGATGTGTTTTATAGTCATTTTTGGTATTTGAATTTTTCAGGTATAAGTTGTTGAGAAAACCAATATCGTGGAGCAGGCATGCGGTATACAACTTTTTTTTCTCACTCTCGGGCATGTTCATCGCCTGTGCAATCGAAAGACTGTATTTTGCAACTCTTTTTGAATGCCCCCGTTTTTCTATGTGACTGTCGATGGCATTCAGCAAAATATCTGTGAGATGGATCTCGAAATTCTTCTGATCCTCATAAAATTTTGCCATGTCAATCGCCAGGGCAGCCTGATTCGCAAAATACGTGAGGACTTCTGCATCCTTCTCAGCAAATAAATTCGAATTTTTATTCAACAGTTCAATTACGCCGATCACGCCTGTGCTTAACTTCAATGGTGCGCAAAGGATGGACTTGGTCTCATACCCTGTCAGCCTGTCTATTTCAGGATTGAACCGGACGTCCTGTCTGACATCATTAACAATTACCGGCTCGCCGATTTGCACAACCCTCCCTGCTATCCCTTCGGTTTTTGGCACAGAAACCCCTTGCAGTTTACTGCTCTCCGGTCCTTTTACATTCTTAAAGACAAGCCTGTCTTTATCAACTATCATGATAGACCCTGCATGAGCGTCAGTTATTGTTAATGCATGTCCCAGTATTTTCTCCAACAGAATATCCCCGTGTTTTTCTTCCTTTATATCCAGTGTAAAATTAAGCACGTCATCAAGCTTTCGACTGTAATCCTCTATCTCGTTTGCAGCCTGCCTCGAAACCTTGTTTGATAGATAAAGACCTATGACACTCAGGAACGCACAAAATGAGAGCATTGCTACTATTGAAGGATTTGTAATAAAGTCCCATTCGTAGTACAAGAAGCGCAAAACGAGAAAGAGTAATGCAAGGACAATGAGCGCCACAATATAATTAAGCAGTTTGATCTTTTCCTTAATGGTATCTATTACTTTTGTTTTCACTAAACACCTCTTGATGCGATTTTTTCTGACAAGCACCAGATACGATACAACGCTATATCGCCCTTCAACACTGCCAGACATCCTTTAAATCATTCATTGATATATCATTATTCGTGCCAGTTTGGTTAAAGCTGAAACTTTCTGAAATACAAAGATAATTTCAAGCCGTTAAAAAATGCGCGGGGAAAGTGTTCGTTATTAATACAGGGGATTGAAGGAACAGGGAATTAATATAAATACTTTTAAGTAATTGTTTTTTAATGAATAATGGCGGGAAATTTCAGAAGTGTTCGTTTCTGAACATGGTGTTCGAAATTAGGGCTAAGTAATTGAGTATCTTTTCATTTTCCTGAGCAGGGCATTTCTGTTGATGTTTAATTTTTCTGCTGCCTTGCTTCTGTTACCGTCGCAATCGCGGAGGACTTTCTCTATATGCGTCTTTATAACATCATCAAGTGATAACGGTAACGTTACTTGTTCTTCATTAGGGTTCTCGCTAATTATATACGAAGGCAGGTCTTCCAGTCGTATAAAATTTTCCTTGGTCATTATTGCCGCATGTTCAAGGACGCTTTCGAGCATTCTCACATTGCCTGGCCAGTCATGCGCAAAGAGTGCAGCCTGAGACGGTCTTGAAATGCCAAATATCTTTTTTCCGGTCTTATTGCTGAAATTCCTGAGAAAATGGCGGCAAAGGTGAGGCAACTCGTCCTTTCTCGTCCTCAATGGCGGCAACGTAATTGTTAACGGGGTAAGCCTGTAGAAAAGATCTTCTCGAAAACGTTCTTTTTTCACGTCAGCAATCAAATCCCTATTTGTTGCAGCTATAATGTTGCATTTAGCTTTTATTGTACGGGTGCTTCCGATTGGCCTGAATTCACCATCCTGCAACACCCTGAGGAGATGTGGCTGTATGGCAAGGGGAAGCTCTCCAATTTCATCAAGAAATATCGTGCCTTCGCCTGCAGCTTCAAATAAACCAGTTTTATCCGCAAGAGCTCCTGTAAAAGAACCTTTCCTGTGGCCGAAAAGTTCCGATTCGATAAGATTCTTCCCTAATGCACCGCAGTTAACCGTGATGAATGGATGTTTGGCAGCGGGACTTACTTCATGAAGCGTTTTCGCGATTTTCTCTTTCCCTGTGCCGGTCTCTCCCATGATTGTGACTACCCTGAAATAGGGTGCGATACGTCTCATGAAAGTGAATATATCAAGCATCTGCGGGTTTTTTCCCACAACGCCCGCAAAAGTATATTTGGAGGTCAGTTGATTTTCCAATTCGGCAACCTCTGTTTTTGTCTTCACAATGTCTGATACTATATCTATCGTCTCCTGAATCCGCCCCATGTTGTCGACTGGCAACGTGAAATACGCAAATGCACCCGCGCTTATTGCTTCAACAGCATTTGCTTCATGATCGCCGAACAAAATCACCTCAGCCCTTGGATCTGTAGCTTTGATTTGCATAATGCTGTCGATTTCTTCTTCGAGCAGAATCAGATCATAATTGTTCTTGGATACTGCTTCATTAAAAGATTGGTCTCCGGAAAATGCGTCTATCTGATGCCCCTTAAGAAGAGAGAGAATTTCTTCTGAGGGACTTTTGAGGGCATAAAGTATTTTTAACATATTCAACCTCTACCGATTTAAAATATATCGTATAAATCAACAATTATCAATTCCGACATATGTTCTGGTCAAGGAAAAATGAAAATGTCTGGCATTCACGCTGCAACCTCAATCACCTTTTTTGCTGATTTGGCCTCTTCCAAACAAAAGAGCATTCGATTTCCTCAAGGGTAATCGACAGACGGAGTGTGTCTTTTCTCTTCCGAAGCATGCAATGCTGTTTCTCCGGTCGTATGGTTATTTCCATAAACTTTATGCGCTCACCGTGATGCGTTTATCGTGCCGTTCATAATTCCCCTTTATATTTACGCAAAAGGCGATGGCCGCCATTTATCTCAGCTTCGACATCCTCATATTTTGTCTGTTGTATGATACAGGACAGGTATAGAGGCGGAGTTGGTGCCGAAGGCGGGATTTGAACCCGCACAGGTTTCCCCACACGCCCCTCAAACGTGCGTGTCTACCAGGTTCCACCACTTCGGCATTGGCGTTATATGCTACTACAGGAATCGGACGGTTTTCAAGAGAGCATACTTCCGGATCAGCTGATCACATCCTTATTCATCTTGATCTTTATCTGTTTTTTCAGCCCTTCAATGTACGATTCAACCGCCTTGGTTCTTTTTTCATTCAGCATCGCCTGACTCAGCATGCCGACAACCTGCTCATTCCCCGACGTCTTCGGCACCCCGACATCGACATCGGAGACGTCAACGGTGAGTTCGATCAGGTTGCGAATTTTGTCGATAGTCAGTTCCTGGCGTTTGAGGTTCTCATATAATTCAGGGGTAACCCTGTTCAGTTTCAGCCTGTTCAGATATACTTCCTTGTCAAATACGCCGTTTTTCAGAAAGAACGGTTCACGGGCAATCGATTCCTGGAGTTCCTCATCGGTGACGGTAACGCCCATGTCCTTGGCTGCTGCCAGCAGGATGCGCTCGTTGATCATGGTATTCAGGACTTTCTCCTTGAGATTCATCTCCTTTTCCATTTCTTCATCGAACTTCTCCCTGTAGACATCCCGGTAAAAACGGTACGCCCGGTCGTAGGTTTTCCAGTAATCGTCTGCGGTGATCTTGTATTTTCCGACCTCTGCCACTACCTGGACCCCGCCGTTTTCGTCAAGCGGTCCAACACCCCAGAATATGAAGGAAAGTATGACAATGAAGAAAAGGACATAGAAATACTTTGCATGCGTGCGCAGCGCCTTCAGCATAAACTAATACCTCCCTGTGAAATAATCATTGATGATATCCCTGTGATCAAACGCAATCTGCTCAGGCAGATGCTGCGTGGTGAATACGCTGATATCTGCGGCATCGTCTCCTGCCACAGCATCGCCTTCAGCCTCTGCGATAAATACGGTAGTTATCGTATGGCAACGGGTATCCCTCCCGGGGTCGGAATAGGTATGGAATTGCCTGATAAGCCGCACATCAAGCCCTGTCTCCTCTTTTGCCTCGCGGACTGCAGCAGACTCGAGGGTTTCCCCGTAGTCCACAAATCCGCCGGGCAAAGCCCATCCCTCTGGCGGGTGTTTTCTTTTTATCATTACGATGCCTCCGTGGTACTCTATGATTACGTCTATCGTCGGAACAGGATTTCTCTGGTTATGGCTGTGATTCAAACCTCAGCTCAATCTCTTTCTCCGGCAGAATCGTTGAGATTGCATGCTTGTAAATAAGTGAATCGGCATTTTCCTTCAACAATATGACAAAATTATCAAACCCTTTAATCACGCCTTTCAGTCGGACGCCGTTTGTGAGGTAGATAATCACGGGTATCTTGTCTCTCCTGAGCTGATTCAGATAGGTATCCTGAAGATTCTGTCCTTTGCCGGTACTGGACATGATAATGTCTCCTTCATTAATTTTTCTCTTTACCATAAAGTATTTTACGCAATATTGCAAGATATGGCTGCCGCCACTGCAGAAAACAGCCCTTGCCTCCGGCTCCCATGTCTGTTAAAGGTCATTTTGTGACAACCGGCCTTCAAGCACATTGAAGATCCGCCTGAACACCTCGTCGTGGTCGAAGACCCCGGTGATGTCAATCCATTCGATATCTTCCTCTTTCCTGAACCAGGTAAATTGCCTCTTTGCATAGCGTTTCGTATTTCTTTTGATGAGCCTGACCGCCTCCTCAGCAGACACCGTTCCGTTCAGATGCATTGCCATCTCTTTATACCCTATCGCCTGCAACGGCGTCCTGTCGGGGTTCATCGACATGAGAGCCCTGACTTCTTCGAGAAGCCCCTTTTCCATCATGAGGTCAACCCGCTGCTCAATCATCCGGTACAATTCCTTCCTCTCCCGGGTAATGCCGATCTTGAGAAAATCACAGGGAAGCGGCTGCGTGAGTTTTTCCTGCATGTCGGACATGCGCATGCGGCCGGCAATGCAGACCTCAAGTGCCCTGATTATTCTCCGGGTATCATTCGGGGTTATTTTGCCCGCAGCTAAGGGATCGATGTCCTTCAGGCAGGAATAGAGCGCGCCGCGTTCTTCCTGTTCCAGGGACAGGAGTTCCTGTCTCAGCGTCCAGTCTGCGGAAGGTCCGCGGAAAATGCCGCGTGTCATCGCCCTGATATAAAGCCCTGTACCGCCCACCACCACCGGTATCCTGTTCTGGCAGTGCAGGCGTTTGAGCACGGGAAGAACCGCAGCGATATATTTTCCGGTGCTGAATGCTTCCCATGGCCCGGCAATGCCGATCATGTGATGTGGCACCGCAGACAGCTCCTCCGCAGTCGGTTTCGCGGTCCCGATGTCCATATGCCGGTATATCTGCATTGAATCCGCACTGATGATTTCGGTATCCAGTTGTTTTGCGAGAAGTATCGAGGCACCGGTCTTGCCGACACCGGTGGGGCCGAGGAGGATGATGACCTTGTTCATTTCCTCTTGAACATTTTCTTCAGATCTTCCAACGACAGAAAGATCCTTGTCGGCCTGCCGTGGGGGCACTGGTCAGGGTGCTCGGTCTGTTCGAGGTCCGCGAGGAGCGAGGAGACCTCTTCAGGGCTCAGGATATCTCTGCCCCTGACCGAGCTGTGACAGGCGATACGTGCAGCAATCGCTTCTCTGAACGATTTGTCGGGGGGAATACCCTCAAGGATGCATAAGGCAACATCAGAGAGAACACCCTGCATATCGGCATCTTTCAGCACGTCGGGGAGAGTGCGGACAATAATCGTCTCCGGACCGAAGTCATCTATCTCTATTCCGAAGTTGCCGAGTATCTGCAGATTTTCAAGGATTACCCGGTATTCCCTCGGCGAAAGATGGACCTGTTTCGGAAACAGCAGGCGGTGCGCGTTCAGGTGTATTCCCTGCAAAAATTTCTCATAGAGCACCCTCTCGCTGGCTGCATGATGGTCGATCAGTATCAGCCCCCCTTTGCCTGAAAGCGCGATAAAGGTATCGCCGAGATAGAGGAAAGGCAGCGATGGCCTGTAGGGGAGTCCAGGACTCTCGGAAACCCCGGACGCACCGGAGCGAAGGTGCTCAGGGTATGCGGCAGGATATGCTCCGGACCTCTCATGAACTGAAGCGGACTCCGGCATCTCGGAGAATTGCCGCGCATATTCCGCCCGGTCGCTTTTTACCGCCTCCGCGATGCTGCTGCGCACAAGACGGTAGATGTGTTCCCTGTCCTCGAACCTGACCTCCTGTTTTGTCGGATGCACATTGATATCGATCTTGTCCGGATCAATGTCAAGGAAGAGAAAGTACACCGGATGCCTGTCGCGCGGCAGCACTCCTTCGTACGCAGCATAGACCGCATGCGATAACGCCCTGTCCTTTATCGGACGCCTGTTTATGAAAATCAGCTGATGCGACTTCATGTTTCTGAAATTTTCGCCTCCTGACACATATGCCTGCATCGCGATTCCATCCGCCTCTGCACTTACCCCAATGAGGCCTTCAAGAAACTCCTCGCCATAGACCTGCATAATGCGTTCCCTGAAACCGGATGCGGGCGGAAGAAGAACAACCTCTTTTTTGTCTGAGGTGAGCCTGAACCCGATCTCCCAGTGGGAAAGGGCCTCCTTTGTAACCGTATCGATAATATGAAAAAGCTCTGTGCTGTGTGCCTTCAGGAATTTCTTCCGGGCAGGGGTGTTGAAAAAAAGGTCTCTTACCTCAACCGTGGTGCCGACTGCGGGGAAGTCCTTTATCTCCTTCACCGCACCGCCATGTATTTCGACCGAAATCCCGGAAGGCACGCCTCTCAATCCGGTCACAAGCGTGATCTTCGAAACAGACGCGATGGAAGGAAGGGCCTCTCCCCTGAATCCCATGGTTGTTATGTGGAAAAGGTCGTCTTCGTGCGAAAGTTTGCTTGTCGCATGCCGCTCGCAGCAGAGGAGCGCGTCCTCCCGGTCCATTCCGGTTCCGTCATCAGATATCCTAATGAGACGCTTCCCCGAGTACAGGACATCGACCCTGATATCCCTGCTGTCTGCATCGATCGAGTTTTCTATCAACTCCTTAACCACTGACGCGGGACGTTCAATGACCTCTCCGGCGGCTATCTTGTTCCGTAAGTCAGAAGGGAGAACCTTTATCTGCGGCATACCCAATTGTAACTCACCTTATTTATAAAAAGCACCTGTAATACAGGCAATCGCGGGCCCTCGCCGGCATAAAATGCATGCGGACCGGTTTTCACCAGGACAGCCGCCCCGCCGATGGTGCTCAGGCAATCCGGTGATGATAAAAAAACGGCTTTTTCATGTATAATTTTTAGCAGATAGCGAAACGGAGGGAAATCATGGATATCAAGAAATACGTGCTCAGCAAAGCACTAGAGGCAAAGGAGGGGGCGAGGTCGCTTGCGAAGGCCTCATCGCAGCAGAAGAATGACGCCCTCGTGAAAATGGCGGAAGCGCTGACAAAAAAGTCTCGGGAACTGATAACCGAAAATCGGAAGGACGTGAAATATGCGGAAGGCAAGGGTCTTTCAAAGGCGCTTGTAGACAGGCTCACCCTCAACGAGAAGAGAATCATGGAAATGGCACAGGGGCTTGTGGAGGTTGCAGCCCTTCCGGACCCTGTCGGTGAAGTGATAAAGATGTGGACGAGGCCGAACCGCATGACGGTCGGCAAAATGCGGGTTCCCATCGGTGTGATCGGGATCATCTACGAATCAAGGCCGAATGTCACGGCAGATGCGGCAGGCCTCTGCATGAAGGCGGGAAATGCCGTTATCCTGCGGGGCGGCTCTGAAGCGATCCACTCGAATAAGGCGATCGTGAAAGTCCTGAGTGATGCTGCGAAAAAGCAGGGTCTTCACGAGGGCGCGGTCACCTTTATTGACATACCTGACCGTATCGCAATCATGGAAATGCTGAGGCTCGAAGGAATCGTTGACCTGATCATCCCGAGAGGGGGCGAGGCGCTGATAAGGGCTGTCACCGAGAATTCAAGGATCCCCGTGCTGAAGCATTACAAGGGGGTATGCCACGTTTTCGTTGACCGGGATGCAGACCTGAAAATGGCGGAAGACATCTGTTTCAACGCAAAGGTGCAGAGGCCCGGGACATGCAATGCGATGGAAACGATGCTTGTTGACAAAAAGATCGCAAGGGCATTTCTGCCGCCCATGATCAAAAGGTTGCAGCAGGCCGGAGTAAAACTCAACGCCTGCCCGTTCACGCGCCGGATCGACGCATCACTCGCAAAGGTTAAGGAAGAAGATTTTTACAGGGAGTATCTCGACCTCACTCTGAATGTCAGGGTCGTCGACGGCCTCGATGAGGCAATGTCACATATTGCGCGATACAGCTCAGCACATTCCGATGCGATTGTCACTGATAAGTATGATACGGCCATGCGGTTTCTGAAAGAGGTCGATTCGTCTGCGGTCTTTGTGAATGCCTCAACAAGGTTGAACGACGGCTTCCAGTTCGGCCTCGGCGCTGAAATCGGGATATCCACCGATAAGATCCATGCCCGGGGTCCGATGGGGCTCGAGGAACTGACCTGCACGAAATTCATCGTCCTTGGAAACGGCCAGCTGAGAGAATAGCACTCTGATGCGGATCATGTCGGGGAATAACACCAACCTCATGAAAATCGGGATCTTCGGCGGGACATTCAACCCTATCCATCATGGCCATCTCAGGGCTGCTGAAGAGGTGAGGGAAAAACTCCGCATGGACAGGATTGTATTCATTCCTTCAGGCACACCACCGCTCAAGACAAAAGAGATCGCGGCCGCACATCACCGATATGAAATGACCAGGCTGGCAATCGCACAGAACTCCTTCTTTGAGGTCTCTGACCTTGAATGCAGGCAGAAGGGGAAATCATATACCGTAAAGACACTGGAGATCCTGCAGCAGGCGAATCCGGATGCTGCGTTATACTTTATTCTCGGGATAGACGCCTTCCTCGACATCCCCAACTGGTGGCAGCCGGAACGACTGACCGCAGCTGCCCATTTTATTGTCATATCAAGGCCGGAGTTCAGATTTGCAGACCTCCTGGGGTCGCCCTACCTGACAACCGGGAAGCAGGCCCTCCGGAGGTTCGACAGGCTTGATGCCGGTATCGGAACGGTGAAACTGAAGAGCCGGAAGGAGGCATTCCTTGTCAGAACTATCCCCATGGGGATATCCTCAACAGAGATCAGAATGCTCATAAGACACGGAAAAAGCATAAAATATCTATTGCCACCAGAAGTTCAATCCTATATAATTATTAATAAGCTTTATAGCAATTTACGCATGAGAGTTAAGGGTTAGCGTGAGGCCTGTCAGATGTTAACTTTTAACTCTCAGCTTTTACATCATTTTTTTGAAAGGGGGGAGTACCTTTAGAAAGCAAGGATAAAGCCCTTCTCGCAGCACGGGCATCACTCGATAAAAAGGCAAAAGACATTCTGGTCCTTGATTTGCAGGGACTTACTACAATAACAGACTATTTTGTCATCTGCACCGGAGAGAACACTCCCCAAATAAAAGCAATCGCGGAACACATCGAAGGGAAGTATCAGGAGGCCGGGTTGAAACCCCTGGGAATCGAGGGGATGAAGAACAGCCTCTGGATACTTATGGACTATGGTGATGTCATCGTGCATATCTTCGAAACGCAGACAAGAGCATTTTATGAACTCGAAAAGCTCTGGATCGATGCCAAGAGAATCCAGGTGGAATAAAAGAATCTTTCATGAGTAAACTCGCGGTATTCATTTTTATCCTGTTTCTGGCAGCGCTCGCCCTATTTGCCATCTTCAATCAGGAAGCCACGTTAGTAAAGATTCCTTTCGGACAGGTCTACGAGACCCCCACAATTGCGCTTATTCTGCTCTCGATCGCGATCGGGGCGCTCACGATGCTTTTTGTGTTCGTCATACGGGATACAAAAAGATATGTTGACAATATCCAGTATCAGAAACGGCAGAAAAGAGACGCAAAGGTTCAGGAGCTCTATTCGAAGGCATTGAACTTTCTGTTCGCGCACCATAATCAGGCTGAGGCAAAAGAGACGCTCAGGGCGGTTCTTTCCGAAAACCCCGAACACCTGAACACGCTGATCCAGCTCGGGGATATCGCCCTTGCAGAGGATGATTTTCAGAAGGCGCGGGAATACTATCAGAGGGCAAAAGACCTTCATCCCAAGAATATCGAGGTACTCTTCTCCATGGAGCGTCTGATGGAAAAAACAGGCAGGTGGGAGGAGGCCCTCAGGTCTATCGAAGAAGTTCTGGACATCGACGACGGGAACCTTTCCGCGCTCTATAAAAAGAGGGATATTCTGGAAAGGCAGGAAAAATGGGATGACCTCGTGCTGGTCCAAAAGACGATACTCAAGAATGAGCATACGGAAAAGGACAAGGCGCGTGAACGGCAGAACCTTGTCGGATACAAGTATGAGTACGGCAGGCACAGCCTCGAGAACGGAGACCTTGAAAAGGCAAAAAAGGCGTTCAGGACTGTATTGCGTCTTGACAAGGATTCCATCCATGCGATCCTGGGGCTTGCAGAGGTTCTTTTACGGGAAGGGGAAACTGAAGAGGCTATCAACCACCTTGAGAAGAGCTATGAACAGACCTCATCCATGATCGTCCTCCTCAGGCTCGAGGACCTTCTCATCAGCGTCGGAGAGCCACTCAGGCTTATCAGGACTTACAAAAACACCATCTCGAAGAATCCGCAAAACCCTGTACTCAAATTCTTCCTCGGAAAGCTCTATTACAGACTGGAGATGATAGATGATGCATTCGAGACGATGACCACAATCGATACAGGCGATACGGTATATCCCGAGATGCACCAGCTTATGGGAAACCTGTATATGAAGAGAAATCAGGTTGATAAGGCGGTGCATGAGTTCAAAAAGGCCCTTGATGCCCACAAGTGTGCGTTCAGCCTTTCATATGCCTGCAGGAGTTGCGGCCATACCACTTCCGAATGGTCAGGAAGGTGCGCAAACTGCAGGCAGTGGAGCAGCTATCAGTTGCGGCTCTCTGCCGGATAATCCGCCGGAATCCCGCACCCCAGCCGACATCTCAACTCATTGTTTTTGCTATAATAGCGGTCAGGAATATCCCGCGCTCACGGGTATGCAGTCATCAGGCTGCAGAGACTTCAGGAGGTATCTGATTTGGAAGAAAAATATGACCCTCAACACGTCGAGTTGACATGGCAGAAGTACTGGACTGACCGGAACCTGTTTGCCACAGGGGTTCATCACTCCCGGAAGCAGTTCTATTGCCTCGAAATGTTCCCCTACCCTTCCGGAGAGATCCATATGGGACATGTCAGAAACTATGCGATCGGCGATGTTATTGCACGGTACAAGAGAATGCGCGGGTATGACGTCCTCCACCCGATGGGATGGGATGCATTCGGCCTGCCTGCAGAGAATGCAGCGATCAAGCACGGGGTGCATCCGTCCGAATGGACACACAGGAACATTGCGCACATGAAAACTCAGCTTAACCGCCTTGGCCTGAGCTACGATTGGGACCGGGAAGTGACCACGTGCAATCCTGAGTATTACAGGTGGAACCAGTGGTTTTTCCTGAAGATGCTCGAAAACGGGCTTGCGTACAGAAAGTATTCATATGTGAACTGGTGCCCTTCCTGTACAACCGTTCTGGCCAACGAGCAGGTGATCGATGAAAAATGCTGGCGGTGCGACAGTGTGGTGGTACAGAAAAAGCTGGAACAATGGTTTTTCAGGATTACCCGGTATGCAGAGGAATTGCTCACGGGGTGTGACGAACTCAATGGATGGCCCGAAAAGGTCGTGCTCATGCAGAAGAACTGGATCGGCAGAGGTGAAGGCGTTGAGGTTGACTTCCCGGTCGAGGGCATGGAAGAACATATGAGGATATTCACCACACGGCCGGATACCCTGTTCGGGGTTACATTCATGTGTATTGCACCGGAACATCCTCTGGCAGCAAAAATGGTCAGTGACAGAAACCAGCTCGAAACCGTGAAAGCAAAATCCGGACCGGATATTGAGAAGACAGGTCTTCCCACGGGATACCATGCGATCAACCCGTTGAACGGTGAAAGGGTACCGGTGTTTATTGCAAACTTTGTCCTCATGGAATACGGGACCGGAGCGATCATGTCGGTCCCGGCACATGACCAGAGGGATTTTGAATTCGCAAAAAAATACGGCCTCCCCGTGAAGGTTGTCATAACCCCGGAAGATGCGCAGGGAAAAGTGCAGGCGGAACGGATGTCAGAGGCGTATGAAGACGAAGGCATTTTGACAGATTCGGGGCAGTTTTCCGGCATGAAGAGCGATTCCGCAAAGAAAGAGATCATCCGGTTCATAGAAGCAAAGGGGCTCGGCACAGCGGTGGTCAACTATAAACTGCGGGATTGGGGCATCTCACGACAGAGATACTGGGGCACACCGATACCGGTCATTTACTGCGATGCATGCGGGGTTGTCCCGGTTCCTGAAAAGGATCTTCCCGTAATACTCCCGGAAGATGTAACAATTACCGGACAGGGCAGTTCACCCCTTCTTGAATCGGAAGTCTTTCTGCGTACACAATGCCCGGCATGCGGCGGAAACGCACGACGCGAGACAGACACAATGGACACGTTTGTCGATTCCTCATGGTATTTCATCAGATACTGTTTCAAAAAGGGAGACATTCGTCTGGATTCGGCATTAACCGCACCGGATTCTGAAATCAGATCCTGGATGCCCGTCGATCAGTATATCGGCGGAGTGGAGCACGCGGTCTTGCATCTTTTGTATTCGAGGTTTTTTACCAGGGCAATGAGGGACCTCGGCCTGCTCCCGGTCAGCGAACCGTTTCAGAATCTTCTTACACAGGGCATGGTGATCAAGGACGGCGCGAAGATGTCAAAGTCAAAAGGTAATGTGGTCGACCCCAATTATCTGATACAGAGATACGGGGCTGATACCTCACGCCTGTTTTCTCTCTTTGCTGCACCCCCGGAAAAGGACCTGGACTGGTCAGATAAGGGTGTTGACGGCGCGTTCCGTTTTCTGAACAGAATCTGGGGAATTGTATACAGACACAGGGATGCATTGCGTGCAGCACGTTCCGTACCCCAAGACGCGCGAATAGCCGCGGAACTGTCGGATGATGCTGCACGCTTATACCGCAAGGTGCATCAGACCATCAGAAAGGTGACTTCCGACATAGAAAGGGAGTACCATTTCAATACCGCGATAGCCGGTCTCATGGAGCTTGTGAATGAGATAACCTCATTTGAACCCATGTCTGACGATGACCGGGCAGTCTGCAGGTTCGCAATACAGACTCTTTTGCTGCTGCTCTCTCCGTTTTCTCCTCATATTGCTGAGGAATTATGGGCGGAAATCGGCAATAATCCGAGCATTTTTGCGCAGAAATGGCCTGACTGGGATGAGGATGCGGCAAGAGAAGACCAAATCGAGCTGGTCATCCAGGTGAACGGAAAGCTGAGATCCAAGATCATGATTGCGCCAGGCACGCCGGATGAGGAGATACGCACAATGGCACTCGATGACAGGAAAACCAGAGAATTCATCGGTTCCGGATCTGTCAGAAAGGTCATTGTGGTAAAGGGCAAATTGGTCAATATTGTGATGGGAGAATAATGCACACAACGGGCAGAACGCCGGGCAATAGCAAAAGAACTGAAGGACATCCTGTTCTCTCTCTTGTCCTGATTTTTCTCTGGTCTCTGCTCTTTGCAGTCTTCGTTTGCGGCTGCGGATATTCAATGCATCACAGGTCTTCCCTGCCGTTTGAGGCCATACATTTAGGCACTATCGAAAACAGGACAACAGAACCCAAACTCCAGGACAGGCTGCACAGGGCCCTGGCTGAGGAATGCCTGAAACAGGGGATTTCTGTCACTTCGGACGCCGGACGTACGCTTACCGGAACCGTTACCCATTTTGACCTCCGCGTCCTGTCCGAAAAAGCGAATACCGCAACGGAATATGAAGTGCTCATTAAGGGCAACTTCAGACTGACTGACCCGGAAGGGAAGATGACCGAATTCAAGGGCATAGGGTCTCCGTTCATTGTCTCCTTTTCGGGCGCCGGACAGTTAAACACGGTGATCGGGGCAAAGGAACAGGCATCGGAGAAAGCGCTCCGGGACATGGCAGCCGAAATCATTGCTGCAATGATATACCGATGAGCTATCAGGCGTTTCTGAAGGAGATCGAAAAGGGCCTGCCATCGCCCGTATATCTGTGCCATGCATCTGACATATTCCTTCACAGGGAAGCGGTGGAGGCGATCAGGAGAACCGTCCCCGAACCTGAAAGGGACTTCAACCTTCATATATACGACCTGCTGTTACCGGGAGATGAAGGCATTCCGTTCGGACAGATCCTCGATGTGGCAAATACCGTTTCGTTTTTTGGCGGGAAGAGAATTACCGTTCTGCTACTGAACCTGCAAAAGCTCTCCAAAAAGGAGATGGAAAGCCTGAGTACCCATATTATGAGCCCGCCGGACAATTCCGTGCTTGTGCTGCTCCATCTCGGTTCACTCGGCAAAGAGGCAAGGGAAAAGCTCGGACGGGTCAAGCCTCTCTCTCTCGATATCAGGGAAGCAGAGATACCCGCGTGGATAATGCAGAGGGCCTTAGCAAGGGGGATAAAAATAACCGATAAGGCCTCAGACTATCTCATTGGTCTTGTGGGGCCTGATCTGGGACTCCTTGCATCGGAGATAGAGAAGATTTCCCTGCTTGGAAAAACAACGATAGGAGCAGATGACATCGCTGATATCGTGACAGGGGAAAGGTCTTTCGGCATATTCGACCTCGTAAATGCGCTCAGGAGTAAAGACCCTGAAAGAGTATTCAGGATTTACAAGACGCTGCGGGAGACTTCAGAGGACTATGGTCTTATCGGAGCCCTGAACTGGCAGTACGGACGCAGCATGCAGACAAGCCGCACGCCGGCAGAAAAGGCGTATCTGCTGAAAGTATTCGAGATTCTTCACAGTACGGACAGGGAAATAAAGAGTTCCGGCAGAACTTTTCCTATGGAATATATGCTGGTTAGGCTGCTCCGGCTGTAGGAATCTCTGCCTGCGGGGCCAGGGCATTTACCTTCTTGGTAAGCCTCGATATATTTCTCGATGCGGTATTCCTGTGTATGACACCCTTTGATGCAGCCTTGCTGAGAGCCCGGGAAGCCGCAAGAAGCGCTTTTCCCGCCTCTTCCCTGTTTCCGGAAGATACGGCGGTTTCGACCTTTTTAATAACGGTTTTCAGTGAGCTCTGCAAGCTCGTGTTGCGAAGTGTCCTCTTTACTGCCTGTCTTGCCCTCTTCATGGCAGAAAGGTTTTTCTTTGGTTGTGCTTTTGCTGGCAATGTAATCCTCCTTTAAGATATGAAGTTATAAAAATACCATAAAACAGCAGATTAAATCAATGTGCGATTGGGAAAAAATTACATCCCCGCAGCCGCAGCCCTGCTCCTCAGAAGCGCATCATATCTTTGCCCTGACTGACAGGAGCCAGTAATGAGAGGGGGTTTCATCCACCTTTTTTTGAAACTCATCGGTTATCCAGTGCGTGTCGTCTTCAAGGTTATAGAAAAAGGTGTCGATGCCGAAAAAACCATCCAGAAAATGCGTGATCACATGGAGCATCTTTGACTTGTACCCCTGGGGGATTTCCCCGAGTTCAGTGAGGGTGGTAATTCCTTCATCCTGAAACTCCCGTATCAGGTCATGCACGATCCGGCGGTTTTCTGCCACCGCCTGAGCAAGCCTGCCGCTGAAAGCCGGACTCGTAGCAGGCAGTGATTCACTCTCAACAACGGTTACCATTGAATAACGGACAAGCTGGTATCTGCCGAAAAAATGCATCACCTTTTGCCTGCATGTCGCAAAATCAGACCCTCCCACCATAATTTCATGACGATACTCAGTTGTCCTCAAATCATCTTCCCTCGAGAGTATATCAGTGAACGGCATAGGAACCCTTTCTGTATTTTTCTATAGATTAGCAGCATTTATTCTTATTTTCAACAGACTTCCAGTGATTTTCCGGTGCTTCCGGATGGTTTTTTATGGTAAGATGTAATGCATGAAAAAATACCGGCCTGTATCATTCAGAAAGGTCAGGACATATTCTCTGGCAAAAAGAAAGAGCAAGGTGTCTCTTGCAGCGCTTGCGGTCCCGCATACGTCCGGCAGCACCCTGAAAGCCTTTCTTGACAAACTGCCTGACATACTGGCGGCAAAGAATCTGAAGGGCATTGTTGCAGCCGTTGTACAGGCAAAACAGAACGCAAGGCCGGTGATCCTGGGAATGGGTGCACACCCGATTAAGGTCGGCCTGTCGCCCCTTATCATAGACCTCATGCAGAAAGGCATCATCACCGCCCTTGCGACAAACGGCGCATGCATTGTGCATGACTTCGAGCTTTCCTTCACCGGACATACGTCTGAAGATGTCGGGAAAGGATTAGCCAGCGGAATGTTCGGAATGGCCGAGGAAACCGGGAAATATCTCAATCAGGCCATAAAGTCCGGAAGGGAAAAGGGGTTCGGTATCGGAAAGTCCGTCGGAGCCTTAATCGAAGAGAGCGCATTTCCGTTCAGGGACAAGAGTATTTTCGGCCGGGCTTACAGGCTGAATATCCCCGCAACCGTGCACGTTGCACTCGGCACAGATATCGTGCATATGCATCCGGAAGCTGATGGTGCCGCAATAGGAGAAGGGACTTTCCTGGACTTCAGGCTTCTGACAGCCATTGTCTCAGACCTCGAGGGCGGTGTGTATATCAATCTCGGCTCTGCGGTGATCCTGCCGGAGGTATTTCTCAAGGCATTGACGATCGCAAGAAATATCGGGAACAAAGTCGACAATATTACCACAGTGAATATGGATTTCATACAGCATTACCGGCCCATGGAAAATGTCCTCAGACGTCCGACGACGGGAAAAGGGGCAGCATATGCGCTCACCGGTCACCATGAGATAATGTTCCCCCTGCTCGCTGCTGCGATCATTGAAGAACTCGGGTAACCCCTGCTTCTCTTGTCCCGGACTGCACGTTTTTCCCGTGTCTGCAGAAGATTTGCAGCCCATGGATACCGCAACAGGCGACCGGAATGTATAACCTCATAAGTTTTTCCGGGATATTCGTCGGCGGAACTGCAGCGCTCGTCCCGAAAAGGACACAGGACATCTCTGCGGTCGGGCTCAGGGCACTTGCAGCGGCAACGCTTGCCTGCCTCATGACCGCTGCGGTAGCAGGAACATTTTTTACAGAAGGCTCTGTGCTCTTAGGAAGGTAGTAACCTGTCAACCGGGTCCTTTCCGGTCAGGATTATGCACAGATTTCCCGAGCAGTCAGTGCTCCGGGGCAAGTGCGGAAAGTCTCTCTTCGAACTCCCGTGACCTCCTGTCAAATTCTCCTGTCACTGTTTCAAGCTCACTGAAAAGTTCCTCTATTCTTGCCTGAAACTCATGAATCGACTTAGACAGCCGCCTGATCCTCTCCCCGTCTCCTCTCACAGAGGCATCAAGAAGCTCCTGTGTCTCCCGCGCATGCTTCTCTTCAAGGAGCATAATGGCATCTTCCACCTCTGATATCTTTGCCTGCAGCGGCACCAGGGCCCTGGAACGGCTGCTGATCAGTTCTGCTTTCATACGCCTCATCTCTTTCCGGCTGATATTGCTGCTTCCATTCCCCGGGTCCGGCCTGCTGCACACTTCCGATGCTGCCTCATCTTTCCAGCCGCACCTGTCGAGAAAATCCTGATAGGTTCCTTCAAATATCTTCACGCTGCCATTGTCAAAAACGATAAGCCGGCTCGCAAGCGCATGCAGGATCATATCGCTGTGCGTAACGATGACAACACTCCCGTCAAATTCATCTATCGCTTCCAGCAGCGAGTCGATAGACTCCATATCAAGATGGTTGTTCGGTTCATCCAGCAACAGCAGATTCGCAGGGCTGACGAGCAATTTTCCCAAAAGCACCCTGCTCTTCTCCCCACCGGACAGCACACTGATTTTCTTGAGCGCGGTGTCGCCATCAAACATCATGGTACCGCAGATGTTCCGTGCCGTTTTCCTGTTATGCTCCGGGAGCGCTCCGAGTATTTCCTGTTCCACGGTCTTTTCAGCATCAAGACGCTGGATGTTGGTCTGACCGAAATAGGCGAGCCGCACTTTCGGGTGGTGCTCGATAGTTCCCCCGAGCGGTTTCAGTTCTCCCGCGAGCAGGTTCAGGAGCGTTGTCTTGCCTCTGCCGTTTTTCCCGATGACCGCTATCCGGTCCTTTTTCCCAACAGTCAGATCCAGCCCGTCGATGAGCGATGGTCCGTCCGATCCGAATGAGAATGTAAGGTCTTTCGCCTGGATAAGCCACTTGCCGATAAAGGGTGCGGAGACGAATTCAAACTCCAGTTCCTCAATTTCAGACATTTTTTCCCGTCTGCCCTTCTTCCGGAGGGCCTTTATCTTCGACTGCACCGCCCGTGCACGGGTAGCCTGCGCCCTGAATCTGTTGATAAACTGCTCTGCCTCGCTCCGCTTTTTTTCCTCGTTGACCCTTGTCTTCTCGTATATCTCCTCTTCCATGAGTATCTGCTGATAGAGCTTGTGGGTTGTCCCTTGTATCTTCCGTATCCTTGTGCGGTGAATCCCCATGGTATGGGTCGTCACACCGTCCATAAACTCCCTGTCATGGGTTATCAGTATCATCTCTCTTTTCCAGCCCCTCATGAATCGTGTAAGCCATCGGATAGAAACGATATCGAGATAATTGGTAGGCTCATCCAGAAGAAGCAGGTCCGGCTCTGAAACCAGAAGTCTGGCGAGGTGAAGCCGGACCTGGTATCCCCCGGACAGTTCAAGGGGATGCCGGGAAAAATCGTCTGCCAGAAATCCGAGCCCCATGAGCACATTTTCTGCCTTAAAAGATTCATCTCTGCCGTCATCTGACGGGTTCAGTCCGAGACATGCCTCCTGAAGCACAGAAGGCCGACTGAACTCAAGATGCTGGGAAAGATACCCCACCGAGTAATTGCCGGGTACGCTGATGATTCCCGAATCAGGCTTCATTTCGCCAGTGAGAATCCTGATAAGGGTCGTCTTCCCATGACCATTTCTGCCCACAAGTCCGACTCGCTCTCCGGCATTGACCGAGAAACCCACATCGTCGAAGATGATCTGTGTTCCGTATGATTTGGAAAGACCGCTGACCTGTATCATTTCTGTATTGTAACCTGAAAACCCCCTTTGAGTCAGGCACGCCGTCTTCACACAGTGAACGCTCCCGCTGTAAAGGGTGTCCGATAGTTTATGATGATGCACAAATTCCGGACCGGACATATGGCATGCGTAACAGGCAACTCCATAATGACAGGTATTTACGCGCAAGAACCGATTGAGAAAACGGCTACAGCATTTACTGCTTCTTTTTTTGGTAACAGTATCAAAATTGACAACCCGTTTTTTTTGTGGTAAAAGATGCACAAGGGGGAACAGGGAATGCAATCCCCAAATACTGCTTCACCCGCTCCTTTGTTTCCGGAAGGGAACCATTTCCAGCCCGATGGCTTTTTTGCATCCTTTTTCCGCGAAGCAATCTGCAGTGCCTATGGGTGGGGACCTGTACAGATATTTCAGGCATATACAGTACTCATACAGCAGGATACCCCCTTAGATGCGGTGTATTATCTTGACAAAGGCTCGGTCAAGCTGACATGGGTCGATCAGGCAGGACACGAAGTCATCGCCGGCCTCAGGCATCATCTCTGGATTATCGGTGCTCCGGCAGTGCTTCTTGAAAAACCATATTCATTTACCGTAACAACACTGACACGGAGCTCGATGAGGTGTATCGCAGCAGGGAAGTTCCTGTATCTGGTAAAAACGCATCCGGAATTTGCACTGCATCTGATGCGAATGCTCAGCCTTGAGGTTTTCAATCAGGGGAAAAAACTGGTCATCATGGAATGCCTCCCAGCGAGGGATCGCCTGAAAAATCTGCTTTGTCGGTTTATTCATGATGTGCATACACAGAAACAGATTAAAATTGATCTGCCGCTCAAGCATAAGGAACTTGCCCAGGTTGTCGGCGTTACCCCCGAGCATCTGTGCCGACTGTTAAAGGAACTGGAACGCGAAAAACTGATAAAAAGAACAAAAGACGGACTGATATTTCCGAATCCCGAAAAACTCCATGAGTGGGCCCATCTGTAAATACTTCCGGGTTGTTCAATAAGAAAACACGAGATGCAGCGAAGTTGCTGAAGTGTACTGAAAGTCTATTACGCCGACTCTTCCCGCAGGTCTGCAGGCAGCCGTGTTGATAGACTCCGCGGTTTTCTTTATAATGGTGGAGTGTTTCTTCCGGACATTCCACATGTGTCTCATGCGGCAGAATTTCGGGGCAGGAGTGTTACATGAATAATCGCGTGCTGTTCAGTATATATGCAGTATTTTTTTGCGGGCTGCTGACAGGATGCATGCTCGTTACGGTACCCTATGAGGTCACGAAGGGCGCGATAAAAGGCAGCATTTGGGTGGTGAAAGGGACATACGAGCTTACAGCCGGGACAACAAAACTTGCTTACAGAATCGGAGAAATTACCTTTCATGTAGTGCGGGCTCCGATAGAATGGGCACTGGTGAACGACAGCATTGAGACGATAGACGGGTTACCGGTGAAAGAGGCGATTCGTTTGGGCAGGGTGAAAAACTCCCCTTATTCTGTCAGAGGAAAGACTTACTACCCGATGTCTTTGGCAGAAGCCCGTGACTACAGCGACTCAGGAATTGCCTCCTGGTACGGGTATGAGACCAGACAACAGGCAGGGGGATATATGACGGCCAACGGCGAGGCGTTTAATCCTGAAGGTTTCACCGCGGCTCACAGATATCTGCCGTTACCCTATCATGTTAAGGTTACAAACCTTGAAAACCAACGATCAGTGATCGTTCGGGTCAACGACCGGGGACCCTTCCCGGACGAACAGAATCCGGAATCAGGCATCAGAATCATTGATCTGAGCATGGGCGCAGCCAGAAAACTGGGTTTTTATGAAAACGGGTTAGCCAGGGTCAGGGTTGAAGCCATTCAACTGGAAGAGGAGTAAAAAAAGCCTCCGGGGATGTGTCTGCCTTCTTACCTGTGATAATACCGCATCATTCCGGGCACTGCCATGCCATCCGGAACTCGGGATGCAGCCTCATCCGGATATACAACGGGACCGTTGATTCTTATTAAGAGGAATATTGATATATATCAATGACAAATGCTTCATTTCCTTCTATATTCTAATCATATAAGAACTATAAGAAAGCTCACTGAGCGCCCGATAAAACCACCCCTTTCATAAGGAGAACGCGGAAGGCAGCGGATCCCGAAAATTTCAGAAGGATATATATTCGGAAGACTATGCATTTTTCACGCCATGTAGAGAAGCCGCTGAACACCTGGATTTCCTGAGGCTGCGGGCTGCAGAAAGGAATACTGCATCGATCATTTCCTGCAGGATATGGCGATGCTGAATCTAAAGGCATGACATGTCGCTCCAGATCAGTGAAAGCACACGGGAAAAAACGAGAAAATGCATGTTCCATTTTCAATGCCTGGAAGATGCAACAAGAGACATATGTAAAATTTCGACATATATTGAGGAGAATGTCTGCTTCCTGTGTTCCCTGAAAACCCGTCGCTGCTCGTACAGGAAAAAACCGGCGCATAATTATTACATCTGCAACTGTCCAACACGGTATGAGTTGTTTGAACGCTACGGGATCTGATATTCCGGCGTTTCATCCCCGATACAGGTATCACTCTATTTCCGGGTGCCCCTTGCTTTCCTGCACAGCATCAGCAGAGATATCAGCATAAGGAATTCTCCGAGGGCGAACAGCCGCCAGCCATAGGTATCGGGAACATAATTGGAGACAAGGAGCCGGAATTCGGGATCAGCTGCAAGGGTCAGTACACGGAAAATATAATTCCCGGTTAATATCATGGCCGAGAAATCCCACACAAAAGTCGCAAATATGATAACTGCACCTGAAAGGAAGAATACCGCCTCTGTCACCCCAATCTTCACAGCATACCCTTTGTGCTGAAAATACATAATGCATCCTCCGATCGCGATCATGGTAAGCGAGCAGATGACAGGCGCGAGCACGGGTCCGGTCCAGATCACAGGAATGAGAAACAGGATATCCCATGTCAACATCGAAGAAGGCCAGTCAAGAAGCAGTTTGAGCCATCCATAATAGGATATATCCCAGACACCGAAGCTGAAAAGGAAGAAAGACAGCCTCTCCTGAAAATTCCTTCCTGCGAGAAGGCTGAAGGAAAACAGCATTATGAGTGTCGCGATTTCCCTCAGGTATTCGACATACAGTCGTTCGAAGACAACCGGTTTCAGGGGAAAAGAAAAACCCTCAGGGTAATAGAGCCATCTCAGATATACCACAACCGCAGCCTCGAGAAAACCCATGGCTATCCCGAATGCGGTAAGGGCAGAGACCCGCATCCCTGAATCCCGAAATGACAGCACCGGAGTCCAGGGCGCTATCCCGGCGGCCACTGCATGAATCTTCCTCCAAGCACATGAAGGTGAATATGGAATACCGTCTGCCCGGATTCCGGGTTGCAGTTCATGACGAGCCTGAAACCGCGATCAGCAATCCCTTTATCTCTTGCAATCCTGTTCGCCACCTGGAACAAATGCCCGATGAGTCCGTTTTCTTCTTCATGTATATCGAGGCTGGTGGCAATATGCTTTCGTGGAACAACCAGCACGTGCACCGGTGCCTGCGGGTTGATGTCTTCAAACGCAATAACATGCGTGTCCTCATATATTGTTTTTGCCGGTCGTTTTTTCTCAGCAATCTCGCAGAATATGCACCCCATGGGATATTACCTCCAAATATTTTCTCGTAGGAAATAGCATCAGACTCTTGTTCAGGGAGAGAAACCTCCCTGAACAAGAGCGCCTTACATCAGTGGAAAAACCGGTACTGACCCTTTAGAATTTCCATGCATACCCGAGTGAAAATTCCCACTGTTTCATCTTCAGCTTGACAGTCTGCTGGCCCGGCACCTCAAGAGGATTAGGCCCGGTTACACTGTGGGAAAATGCATGCATCAGCGCAAATTTCAGCTCGCTGTGCTCACTCAGTGTTCGTGTGACACCGATGGTTGCATGCTGCTTAATGACCCCGGGGGCAAGGATATTAAACAGGACTTCACTCCTCGGGATGGGCTGGTCCCCGATCGAATAGCCTGCCCTCCAGACCCATTCTTTGCTGCTCTGCCACTGTACCCCCAGCTTCAGAACCAGGATATCATCCCACCCAAACCCTGCTCCATGGCTCCTTCCAAGCTGCCTTGTCTGGATGTTCGGAACCAGTGGATTATTGATCGACCGCATATCACTGTAAAGGATTTCCTGCACATCCGCCAGCAAAGTCAGGTTCGGAGTAGCCTGGAATGCCAGACCGATCGTCCAGGTTGCGGGGATGTCAAAATCACCTTTTTCCGCAAACAGCCCTTCATACTTGTCATATCTGGTCATCCATATCTTTGTCTGATATGTTGCCCCGAGGTGCAGATTGGGAAGCACCTCACCGAGATACCCGAACTTGAATCCGTATCCGTAGGAATCGTCATGTCCCTTGTTGGTAAGGTGGGCAGGACTGCTTGAAAAACCCGCAAACGCCTGCAGCCCTGTTGCCTGAAAACTCTGATAAGCAAGAATCGGGCTGATTCCGACCGCATGTTTTGCCGCGAGCTTTCTCGCATACGTGGGCACGATAAAAAGCTGTATGAGATCCACTCCGGTATTGGCAGAGCCGTAAAAAGTATTGGTATTATAATCAGTGTTCATTCCACCATTGCCGTATACTGACACGCCCGCCGAACACTTGTCATCCAGCTGCCAGTTGAATCCGATTGAAGGAATGACAAACCACTCCGTATGGCTTTTTACTGTCCCCGGAGTCAATCCAAAGGTTCCGGGAACTCCCGAAGGATTGCCCTGTACTGTATACTGCCTGTTCGGGTTGAATAGCGAGAGTCCAACATCCATGCGTTTCCCGACATGCACCATGGCAGCAGGGTTTATCGATGCATCAAGCGAGCCCTGCGGCAGAGCTACTCCCGCACCTGCAAGTCCCTTGCTTTCTATGCTGTAGCCATTGGCAAAGTAACCATTCGTAGCATACGCACTGCTTACGGTCAGACTGAGCAGAACTGCCAGAAACAGCGAGAACAACAGAAGAAATCTTACCCCTCTTACCTTTGCTGTGTTCATTGAGCCTCCTTTTTTTGGGAAAGAACCTCATTAATGATGATTTGGGAAACCCCCTGACCCATACTTTTCAGAAATTATTGAATTTCAATCAGACTGCTACGTAAACAGGCAGATTTTGCAGTCCTTGGCATATCTCAGGAATGTTTCCGCGGGCTCTATGACAACTCCCTCAATGAAATCCTCCTGCTTCAACCCCATCATATCAACCGTCATCTTGCATGCCACAAACTCTACCCCCTCCAGCTGGGCCATCTCCAGAAGATCAGGCAACGCCGGTATCTGGGCCTTCTCTATCTTCCCCTTCATCATCCAGGTAGCCAGTGCCGACATGCCGGGTATGGCTGCCATCAGCCCCGGGGGATAGAATTTGGCTTTCTCCGTCCATCCCTTCCGAATCACGTTGATCCCCATGAAGGTATAAAATACCTTGCACTGCATCCCCAAACGGCGCGCGTTAATACCGAGTATCAATCCCGGATATGCGCCGTCAAGTGTGTCGCGTGAAGTAATAAATGCCGAAGTCTCTGTTTTTTCCTTCCCCTGTGCCATGTTCGTCTCCTTTCCTCTTTATCAATTTTTAATTATATCAAACTTAAGGAAGTTCATATGCAAATGTACATTTGATATTTTTTCCTTGACTGACTGACGCTCCAAAAGGTATAAATCAATTTACAGGACTCTTCCTGGCAATTGCGAAGGATTCCGGATACCATTAAAAAAGGAGATTGCAAGGCAATGGCTGATTTAAGAACCGAGACTCCGACAGAAATCCTGGATGTCCTCGGCAGACCCTGCCCCTATCCGATTGTTCTTCTGAAAAAGGAAATGGAAAAGATGCCTGCCGGTGCGATTCTGAAAATACTCTGCGATTCCTCGGTCACCGTTGAGGAAGTGATCCCGCGGTATTGCGAAAAGCACGGATATCCGTTTGAAGCTGTCAAACTTGAGGAGAAAGGGTACTGGGAATTCTTCATCCGAAAAACCTAACATCTCTTTTTTCTGATGTCCCTCATAACCCATATGAGCGCGCCTGCTGCAAGGAACCCCAGTACTATATAGGGTTCATACGCCTTAATATCTCCGAGAAGGTTTTTCAGCGTTGCTCCGAAAAAGTAGCCTCCACTGGTACAGATAACAGCCCACAGGAGACAACTGATAAACTGAAGACTGAAATATTTGCCCGTTCCCATTCGTGAGATACCGAGCACTGCAGCACTGAGCAGCCTGAAGCCGTAGAGCCACTGGCATATGAAGATGGCAGCAGTTCCATACCGTGCTATCAGGGATTCGAGTTTCAGCAGGTTAACCTTGACAAATCTTTGGATAACTCTGAGAAAGGCCTCTCTCTTGTGCAAAGCTATCAGAAAGAAGGCACCATGGCCCAGATACGATGCTGCTGTGGATACGAGCACAATCGCTGCGGCATCAAGATATCCGTGATATGCAAGGAATCCCGCTGCTATCAATACGCTCTCTCCTTCAACAAACGTCAGGAGAAAAATAGCGATATACCCGTATTTCGATACGAAATCTTCCAGACCTCCTCCTCACACGCATCAGCTGCATAGAAAATCCCGGCAGGCATGTCATTTCGACGGTTCAGGCAACAGGCCGCGAAAACTCAAGCGGGGCCTCTATCCGCGGAGCGAGCATGTTGTGCCTCCGCATTATACCACAGGACACACTCCTGAGATAATGATTTTCCCGGACATCGAATTGCATCACAAAAAATGTTACCGAAGTAAAGACTAGGGAGACATCGTTGACTCATAATGCATGTTACCGAAAAAACATGCATAGAAAGGGACTGCATTATGAGTTCAAACGCCAAAAGGG